>JBAXXZ010000473.1:0-2318 GCA_037127575.1 Bacteroidota bacterium
CACGTATATTAATTAAAAATTAATGATTAAGAATTAAAAATTAGAATGTTGAATGATAATTTGTTCGTTCTTCATTCCTTTTATTATAATTGAAATCTAATTAACTAATCACCATTAACAAAACAGAACAAATGCAACAAGCAGTTAAAACAGGACACCCAAAGGGACTTTACTTTTTATTTTTCACTGAGATGTGGGAGCGCTTTAGTTATTACGGTATGCGGGCCATCTTCATATTGTTTATGACCAAAGTTTTGATGTTAAAAGACGCCGATGCTTCTCAAATTTATGGCAGCTACACCGGTTTAGTTTATTTAACGCCTTTGTTGGGAGGTTATTTGTGTGATAAATTTTTGGGTAACCGAAGAAGTATTGTGATTGGCGGATTATTGATGGCCTTGGGACAATTTTGTATGTTTTTAAGTGCATCGGCAGGTGCCGGCTCGGGGGTTGGTATGATGTGGTTGGGTTTAACTTCATTGATTATTGGCAACGGTTTTTTTAAACCAAATATTTCTACCATGGTAGGTCAATTGTATCCTGCAGGCGATAGAAGAATCGACAGTGCCTTTACCATTTTTTACATGGGCATTAATTTGGGTGCCTTTTTCTCGCCTTTGGTTTGTGGTTCGATGGATTTTAAATATGGCTTCTTGGCCGCATGTATTGGTATGTTGGCCAGTTTGGCTTCATTCATTTTGTTTCAAAAAAAATACTTGATTTCAGAAGAGGGTAAAGAAATTGGCTTGCCTGTAAAAAAACTAGATGTAAAAAGTATGTTGTTGATTGCAGGATCAATAGGTATAGTGTTTTTTATGCTCAACTTTAAACAAATGTTTCAAAGCGATGTAGAAATCATTTCTTATTTCATTTACGGTGCAATGGTTTTGATGCCAATTGTTATTTTATCGGATAAGAGTTTGAATGCTGTTGAGCGTAAAAGAATTATTGTGATTTTTATTCTTGCTTTTTTTGTCATTTTCTTTTGGGGTGCCTTTGAACAAGCTGGCGCTTCTTTAACCCTTTTTGCAGATAGACAAGTTGATCGGGCAATACATATTTTTATTCCAGGTTGGTTGATTTTATTTTCCGGGTTGGCAATATCTTATTTTTTAACGCAAGGACTTACCTGGTTTTTTGAATGGAAAAAGAACACAAGAATTATAATTACTAGTGTCTTAAGTTTTTCTTTAATTCTATTGTTTGCATTTGGATTTATTCCAAATTTTGAACAAAGTGAATTTCCTGCTAGTTGGTTTCAATCTGTCAATCCGCTTGCAGTGATCGTATTAGCTGCTGTGTTTTCAATGTTTTGGGGTTTTTTATATTTAAGAAAACTCGAACCGTCATCACCATATAAGATGGCAATTGGCCTTGCTTTAGTTGCTTTTGGCTACGTGATTATTGCAATTGCTGTAAAAGGCTTAGGGCTTGGAGATAAGGTGAATATGTCTTGGCTTCTTGCCTTATACGTAATTCACTCAATGGGCGAATTATGTTTATCACCAATTGGTTTATCAATGGTATCGAAATTAGCGCCTTTGCGTTTATCGTCGTTAATGATGGGCACTTGGTTTTTAGCCAATGCTGCTGCAAATAAATTTGCCGGCACTTTAAGTGCACTAATTCCACCATCTGGTGATGCTGTTGACCCGAATGTGCCGGTGGTTTACCCAACATTTTTAGGTTTTCAAATTACCAATTTGTATGAATTTTTTATGTTGTTTATTGTGATGACAGGTATTTCTGCTGGCATTTTACTCGTTTTAAGTTCGTGGTTGCAAAAAATGATGAACGAAAAACATGTTGAGACTGTACAAGTACCAACCGAAAATCAGTAAGGAAATATAAATTACAAATTGATTTGGGTTTTTATTTAGGCTTGCGCCAGTGATTGAAGCGAAAAGCCCACAGGCCCCAAAGCTTTGGGGCCGAGGACTTGTAGCGGAAAGCACGGTGACGCCTGCTCGGTTGTGATTTAAGGCAGGCGGCAGGCGCCCAAAAAAAAACGAAATTAAAAGTGCAGTCAATCGAAGACATTCAATCCTTTAAAGGCAAATACCCCAAGCAATTGTGGTCTTTGTTTTTTTCTGAAATGTGGGAGCGCTTTAGCTTTTATGGCATGCGCGGCATGCTCATTTATTTTATGGTCACCGAGCTAAGTTTGGATGAAGGGAAAGCCAATTTGCAATATGGCGCCACGCAAGCTTTTGTGTATGCATTTACGTTTGTGGGCGGCATTTTTGCGGATAAAATTTTGGGTTTTCGCCAATCGCTTTTATGGGGCGGATTTTTAATGATTATTGGCAGTATTATTT
>JBAXXZ010000474.1:0-2303 GCA_037127575.1 Bacteroidota bacterium
CAGAATAATTCCAATTGAATTGGATTAATGTTAAATCTAAATAGGAAGGCTTAAAAATTACCTTTTTATGACCTGATAAATGTAATTATCCTCCCACCAAATGCGCTTTGTTGAAATTAATTCAAAGTAGAACATTTGCGCTTGCCCTAATTTTTCGATGCGCGAAATATCACAATTATCTGCAAGAATCATGTATACTTTTGTATCAGGATGAATGTATGAACCTATTTGAGAAAATAATTTTTTAAAATATTCGCCGTTTTTGCCACAATACCAAGCATATTCAGCGTCGTTTGTTACCTCATCAAAAAAGTAAGGTGGGGCAATAACCACAAAATCGAATTGTGTAGGCCTTACTTGATCTAATAAATCGCTTTGAATTAATTTTAATGCTGCATCAAACTGGGATTTGTTTTTTTTATAATTCAGTGCTGTGTTTTGTATTGCATTGGGATTAATGTCAATGGCCGTTACATCCCCACGCTTTCTGAGCATTAATAAACTTAGTAATCCGCTACCACAACCTATTTCTAAACATTTTTTATTGGCTAGCGGAAGCGTATCGATAAATGAAAAGAAAAATTTGGTGCTAAAATAAAAGCCGGGATGAAATACACCGGGCATTATACGAAGTCGCAAACCCTTATGCGTGAAAGGCCGCTCTTTTTTAATATACGCTGCTATAAATGGATAAAAAAGGCTGACATAAATTTTTTTGGTAATTGATCTTGTATTAAGAACATTGAATAGAGTGGCCATTTGTTTCCCTTGTAGAATAAAGGTAAATTTAAAAATAAATCTCTAAGCACTCAAAAAGTGATTTTTATTGATCTGCATTTAAATCCTGAAGAACAAGGTAAAGACCTAAACGCCTTGCTAAAAAAATATGCATCCAACATTGATTATGTTTTTCATTTATCAAGTGCAATACAACCAATTTTTGTCCAACACGGTTTAATACCTTCAAAACAAAAAATCCAAAACTGTGAGTTTATTGTAAAAAACGGAAAACCAAACTTTTTCTATTATTTGTTCTTATTTTTTGAGATACGGCGTTTAATGCCTGATGCCTTGATGCTGCATGGCTTTTTAAAACCTTTACACCTGCTTATGCTTCGCTTGATATTACCCAGGCGTGCTAAGTTAATCATACAAAATCATGCCGATTTACCCTTGAAGGGGCACAAAAAATATTTGCAACAAATGGCGGCTAAGTACATAGATGGATTTTTGTTTGTTGCGCAAGAGCAGGCCAAACCATGGATTCGGCAAAAGATCATCACCAATGAAAAGAAAATATTTACAATCATGGAAGGATCAAGTTCTTTCACATATGTAGATAAACGTTTTGCAAAACAAAAAATTCAATGTAAAGAAGACATTCTTTTTTTATGGGTAGGGCGATTAGATGAGAATAAAGACCCACTCACGGTGCTTCAAGGCTTTAGTAAATATTTCCAAGAATTTCCCAATCAGAAATTATTGATGATTCATGGTGCCGATAATTTGCTGAAGGAAGTGAAACAATATATTGAGGCACATCAACTGCAAGCCAATATTACCATTAAGGCCAATGTGCCGCACGAGCAAATGGCGATTTATTATCAGGCCGCTGATTATTTTGTTTTGGCATCTCATTACGAAGGAAGTGGCTATGCATTGTGCGAAGCCATGGCCTGTGGCACTGTGCCAATCGTTACAAATATTCCATCTTTTAGAAGCATGACGAATGATGGCCAATTAGGACACTTATTTGAGCCGGGAAATAGTGATATGCTGCGTGAAATTTTATTGCAACTAAATCATCAAAAATTACCGCTACAAACAAAAGCAAATCTTCAAAAATTTGCAGAAGACCTTTCCTTTCAAGCAATGGGGAGAGATTTAAGTAACATTCTCCTCAACTTGAGGCAAGTAAAGTGACATTATTATTTTTGCCGTAATAGGCATGGCATTAAAAAGTATAGGTTTGTGCTGAAGGTTTTCGGTAACGAGTTTTTGTTTAATTGCGGCTACAAAATCAGGTTTGTTTTCTAAAATTGTTAGATTCTCAACAGCTCTGTAAGCCAAACCTTGGGTGCTGAAAACATAACAGCCACAATACAAGGCTTCCATTAACACAGTTGAATTGCCTTCATATTGTGATGTGTGTAAAAATATTTTTGAATCATTCATGAGTTTTAAAACTGCATCGTGCTGAATTAATCCGAGAAACTGAATGTTGTTTTCAAGTTGTAAAGACTGTACTTTCTTTTTTAATTGGGCCTCCAATTCACCAATACCGGCAATGCCCACCTTTAAAC
>JBAXXZ010000475.1:0-2297 GCA_037127575.1 Bacteroidota bacterium
GGTTTAAATATTGTATTAACCTTAGCTGTTCTTTTTTTGTTTTACAAGGTGTATCAACCCTCCAAACAAACTGAGACAGAAGAGTCAAAAACAGGGGAATCGAAGCTTAAAGCTGAAACAAAAATTAAAACCCAAATGCCATCAAATGCCCCAACGGGTAAAATTGTGTTTGTGAATATCGATAGATTAAACGAGGAGAGTGCTGAAATAACCGACTTGGTGAAGGAATCAACACAGAGGAAAAATGCCATTGAATCGAGTATTGCCAATTTGAGTAATTTGTATCAAAAAAAGGTAGAAGATTATCAAACATCTGCAAAGGCCGGCATTGCTCCTGCCAGTGAAATGCAAAATAAGGAAAGAGAAATTATGTCCTTGCAAAAGGAAGCTGAGAATAAACAGATGCAAATGGATAATTTATCCCTTGATTTGAACGACAAAAACGCCGCTTTCCAAAAAACGGTGAGGGATTTTTTAATTAAATGGAATCAAGGACGATATGATTATGTGATTTCTTATAGTGAAACTGTGCCTACCATGTTGTTAGGGAATGCTTCATTAGAAATAACTGATGAGGTAATTGCTGCTTTAAATGCTGAATATAAAATTAGAAAATCGAAAAAGTAATGAGCATTTTAAAAGAGAAAATTAAAGCGGTGGCTGAGTTTCATGAAGTGTTTAAAATTGGCAATGCTTCAGAAATTAAATTAATTGAAGAGAAAGATTATACCTTAAGATATAATTTAATCAAGGAAGAAAATGATGAGTATTTGGAAGCATGTAAAAACGCCGACTTGATTGAAATAGCGGATGCTTTGGGTGATCAATTGTATATTTTATTTGGCACCATTTTAAAGCATGGTTTACAGCACAAAATTGAAGAAGTGTATGATGAAATTCATCGGAGCAACATGAGTAAGTTGGATGACAA
Source organism: Bacteroidota bacterium (assembly GCA_037127575.1). GTDB lineage: Bacteria > Bacteroidota > Bacteroidia > B-17B0 > Aurantibacillaceae > Aurantibacillus. The sequence goes on from JBAXXZ010000475.1 coordinate 932, forward strand.
CGGTGAGCCTATTTTTAGGGAGGATGGCAAAATTTTAAAGTCAAATAATTACTTTAAACCCAACATTAAGGCCATTTTAGAAAAGGAGTAACCTTTTTAATTTTCAAAGCAATTTAATTTAGGCCATACACTATTGATTTCTTTCAATGAAACGTAAGGCTTTTTAGTGGAAAATAGCCGCAATTTCTAAAACAAAATGTTTGATAAACATCGGCTTAACGACTGCAATAAATGCGATGCCATAGATGGCACCCCAGAAGTGCGATTCATGACTGATGTTATCAGTATATAAACCCAATCTTTTTCTTCGAATCAGCACATAACTTACACTTAATAATAAAATTCCGGCAATCCAACCTTGCAATGGGAAGAAAAAAAATGAAATCCATGAGGTTGGACTAACAATGATATAACAAAACAAAATGGAAGAGATGGCTCCGCTTGCACCAAGGGAGGTATAATTGGGGTTGTTTTTGTTCCGAAAATATTCAGTTAACGAGGCTGCATAAATTCCACCTGTAAATAGTAAAATGTATAAAATTTTACCGATTTTGGGATCAAAAAAATTAGGGTTCCCGAACAACTTATTTTCAATGGGTAAACCAAAGCTATACAAGGCTATACAATTAAACGCAAGATGCATCCAATCACCGTGAATGAAGGCGTGCGTTAAAAAGCGGTAATGTTCCTTAAAATGGTAAATTGAGTAAGGGTGAAACAAATATTTGGCCATTATATTTCTGTCGTAAATCGCGTAAATTGAATAAGCAATAATGACAATTAAAAAGGTAATGGTAATCATTCAGTTATTTGTTGGTTGTGATTTGTTCTTAAAAGTTTATTGATGGCATAATGCCCCAAATATATAAAAGGAATTAAACAAAGTGCTACTAATAATTTAAAGCCATAACCCCAAGTTGCATTTTTAATAAACTCGCTAAAGGCCCATTTTCCAGGAATTACAAAGGCAATAAACTGAACAACGAAAGTGTCGATTAACTGACTTACCACTGTGCTTCCTGTTGCTCTCAACCAGATGTATTTACCTTTGGTTTTGTTCCTGAAAATCCAAAACACATAAACATCAATCAATTGTGAAAAGAAGAAGGCAACAATACTGCCTACAATGATCCACTGACTTTGTCCGAACACAGCATTGAAAGTGGCGTCGTTAACGGGACTAAAGCCAACAGCCGGAATATGAATGCCGATAGATATTAAAATAAAGGTATAGGAAATCAGTCCAACGGTGATATAAGTTAACTTGCGAACGCCCTTCACCCCATAGTGTTCATTGATTAAGTCGGGGAGAAAAAAAACAATGGGCCAAAGAATGATCCCCAAGCTTTGCGTAAACAAACCAAAA
>JBAXXZ010000476.1:0-2294 GCA_037127575.1 Bacteroidota bacterium
AAAACAGATGACGATCTGCTAATTAAAAATCTTTAAAGGATTAGCTACGCTGATCATCTCTTCGCAGATTAGCAAATGCCTAATGTCTTGCGTATGATCCATCATTGGTCCCGGAGGGACCTAACAGATTTAAAAAAGACTTTAGTGCGCATATTGCCCCGGAGGGGCAAAACAGATGGCTATTTACTAATTGAAATCTTAAATGGATTAGCTACGCTGATCCTCTCTTCTCAGAATTGAAAATGCCTAATGTTTTGCGCGTGATCCATCATTGGTCCCGGAGGGACCGAACAGTTTTAAAAAAGACTATAGTGCGCATATTGCCCCGGAGGGGCAAAACAGATGACGATCTGCTAATTAAAAATCTTTAAAGGATTAGCTACGCTGATCCTCTCTTCTCAGAATTGCAAATGCCAAATGTCTTGCGCTCAGGCGCAAGATTTTTGTTTTTACAGCTACACTTTCAAAAGCAAGCTTTTGGCGTTGCGCTGCAAAAACAAAAATGCCAGCCTTAAGGCTGGCACATTAGGCATTTACCCGTGACCCCCACGGTACCAATTTCGAACGAATTACTAGAAGATACAAGGGACATGGCTAGAATTTGGGAATTGTATGGCGAAAAATGAACTTAATTATAAATTATATATAAGTATTACCGCAAATACCTATAAGTTTAGTCGGGCAAATTATATCTTATATGCTCTGTGATAGTATTATCAACTTATTTTAGATCACTTTTTTAGTAAATTAATTTCTCGTTTCACAAAAGTTTCTCTGGATTTAACAAAAAAAATTTGCCAAACCAAAAAACCGAGGTTACATTTATAAAAAAAAATGAAATGAAAAAATTATTTATCATAATTATTGTTACAGTTGTAACGTATGTAAATAAGGCGCAAACTGAAATTCATTGGACATTAGAACCATTAAATGTGCCTGGAAATACACAGGCAAATTTAGGAACATCGAGCGATGACCCCCTGAATTTTGTAACAAACAATATTACACGTTTGGTTCTTGATACTTCTGGTAATTTTAAGATTACCAATATGGCATCAGCTGAAGGTGCCAATGACAGGCTTCTTTTTGTTAATTCACAAGGTCAGTTAAAAGCTGCTTCACCACAATCAGGTTGTGGAGGAACAATGCCTTGGTTTCTAAATGGAAATGTCATAGGGAGTGGTGAAACTAGCTCAAACACAATTGGGACATGTAACGCTTATGATTTTATTTTAAAAGCAAATAATAGTAATGGCATCTGGTTAAAATCAAATTCAAAAGTAGGAATTGGTGAAGCGAGTCCAACAGCAAAACTGGAAGTTTTGGAAGGATCTGCGCTTGCGAATGGAAGTGGCACCTCTAAACTATTAACTTCAATAAGGGCCATCGTTAATAATAATTTTCAAAATAATTTATGGGTTATAAGAGACCAATCAAACTCAAACAATAGTGATTGGACTGATGTTTTGCTACACGATGGCATTTCCATTGATGGTTCGTTTTTAACACCAGGAACTGATACGCGAACATGGTGGCAAAGGCAACCTAATTTAGACCTACAACAATGGGGAACTGCAAATACAACTTATATGAGTCTAAATCAAAGTACTTTAAGTATACCAGGTTTTGTCTATATAGGGACCCAAGTTCCAAAATCGACAGGTGCTCATATTGATGCTAGACTCTCTGTTGATGGCAAAATACTAGCTAAATCAATTTTTGTAAATATCCATGCCACCAATTGGGCCGATTATGTTTTTGAAAAAGATTATCATTTAATGGGTTTAAACGAATTAGAAAAATATGTGCAAAAAAATAAACATTTACCTAATGTTCCAAGTGGTAAAGACTTAACGGGTAAAGACGACTTTAACCTTGATATTTCACAAATGCAAAAAATACAAATGGAAAAAATTGAGGAATTGTATTTATATGTCATTCAACAGCAAAAGGAAATTGACCTGTTAAAACAGGAAAATGAAGGACTTAAACTTTTAATTAAAAAGTGAAACATGAAATACCCTTCATCAATAATTTTAGCTCTTTTCTTGTTTTTTAGTAGTTGTAGAAAATATGACGAGGGCGGTTTGCATTATCAGGCACGCCAAAATTTGTATTCTAATAGTGGTGTTTGGTATATTGAAAAATTTGAAGTAAACGGCTTTGATTCCATCAATATAAATTTTTCAGAAATGATAAACGTTAGAAACGAACAGGCGTTATACCGTAAACCAATTAAACTAGAAGATTATAAATTGACTTTTGTAAAAGTGAAATTATTTGAAGATTATCCC
>JBAXXZ010000477.1:0-2282 GCA_037127575.1 Bacteroidota bacterium
GTATAATTACTGCTTTGACCATTGGTAAGAATTTGTATCGCACCATCGGTACAGGTTACACAACTCGCATTGGTAATTGAATAAGTGCTTACTATATTGGTTGAATTCACCACCTTCACTGTTTGCGTTATTGCTGCTTGTGATGGCCCGTTGATGCCGTTTAAAGTAATGGTGTAATTGCCGCTATTTGAAAATACAACACTTGGGTTTAACACGGCCGAAACCGACGGGGTGCCAGCCTGAAATTGCCACTGATAGCTGCTTCCGCCTGTACTTGTGTTTGTAAATTGTTGCGTCGACCCTGCACACACAAGTGAATTAAAATTAACCGATAATGCAGGACTAGGAAAAAATAAATTGATGTTATCTATATAAATGGGTTGCCCAAAATGACCGTGATTAATGAAACTAAACATCACACTGCCTTGTCCGGCTAAAGAAGAAACATTAATACTATCTGTTCGCCATTGCGATGAAGTAGGTATAAAAGTGCCATTAGAGTAATCAGGGCAGGTTGTAAAACTGTTGCCACCGTGGTAATAAATGGTGGACCAAGTTTGTCCGCAATTACTCGACATTTTTACTTCAAGGCTGTCAGAAAAAGTATCGTCATACTTGGCATAAGCCACATCAAATCGCAAATGAACCTGTGTTACATTTGCAAAATTAAAACGTGGACTGCGCATTTCATCTCGGTCACCAGAAAAAATAAATGAGCTGTTATCAAACATGGCACAAGCCGTGCTGCTGCCAAAAGCACCCAATCCGATTTTCCTTTGCCAATAAATTTCGTCATTCATGATATTGTTTTCGGTCCATCCGCTAGGTAAAAACGGCGATGATTCAAAGCCTTCTTGAAAGGGCGCTGTTAAACCGATGGGATTACTAATTGAAATGTATGATAACTTACTTATACTGTTTGTGCCCGATGAATTGCCGACTGTTAATGAAACCGAATAGGTACCGGACGTAGACCACTGAACAATTGGGTTGGCCAATGTAGATGTGGCCGGACTTCCGCCTTGAAAAACCCAGTTCCAAGTATTTGGAACATAATTGGAGCTGTCGGAAAATTGAATATTGGTATTTGGACAAGATGATTTTGGAAATGCAAAAAAATTGGCTTGTGGTAAATGAGCTGTATAACTTGCGGCACAGAGTAAAGCGTTATAGGCATCAATGCGTCCTGCCCCTAATAAATTACCCGAAACATAAGCCGAGTTACCGCTAAGTGTATAAATATTGGCAGCACTTGATGATATACAATTCAACACATTGGTTCTGGTCATGTTTGGTGCATACGATAAAATTAAGCCTGCCAAACCGGCCACCAAAGGGGTTGCCATTGAGGTGCCCGATTGTTGTTGGTACTGCGCAGATCCCAAATAAGGCACTGTACTGTTAATGGTGGTGCCGGGCGCAGCAATATCAACCCATGTGCCGTAATTTGAATAAAGCGCTGCTACATCCGAATTGGTAACGGCCGCCACACAATACACATTGTTGTATGCGCCGGGATAATAAGGTGTTGAGCTTGAAGAATTTCCTGCGCAAGCCACCACAATACAGCCGCGGTTCCAGGCATAATTAATCACCGATTGCTCAGTAGCAGAGGCCACATTTGAAAAATTGGTCCATGACATTGAAATCACTTTTGCTTTTGCCTTGGTGGCGTAAATGATGCCTTCAAAACCATAGGTCACATTGCTTGTACTGCCATTGTCAACTTCACATTTTACAGGGATAAATTTTATGTTCCAACCAATGCCGGCAATACCAATACCGTTATTGGTGGTGGCTGCCGCAATTCCGGCACAATGGGTGCCATGCGACATGTTTGTGTTTGTTGGAACGGCATTGTTATCATAATCTGCCACATCAAAACCATTTCGATCATCAATATAACCGTTGGCGTCATCGTCAATACCGTTATTGGCAATCTCAGCTGTATTGGTATACGTATTCGCTATCAAATCTGCATGTGTCCACATCACGGCATTGTCAATAATTGCAACCGTTATGCTTGGATTACCCGTAGAAATATTCCAAGCATTGGGGGCATTGATTTGATTTAAGTGATTACCGCCGCCCGGCGTTAAAAAGGATGGATCGTTAGGAATCGCATCTATCTTGGCCAAGGGTACTTTTTCGGCGTATTCAACCATTGCCAATTTTTGTAAATCGTCAACAAATTGGTCAATTAAATTGCTTTTACTGATTTCAATTTTTAAAATATATGGCAATACCGCATCATCATTGGCTTGAAAAAAAGGCCGACTCAC
>JBAXXZ010000478.1:0-2280 GCA_037127575.1 Bacteroidota bacterium
CTACTTATTTTTACGCAATAGTTTCATTAAACACTTCCTGAGTTTTCACTGCATATATTACTTAAATTTTTTACCATCGTGGCAAATCAAAACCCCTTGGCCTTACTGAGGGGTTTTTAATTTTTACGGGTGGGCAAAAAACCATTTTCACTACAGAGGCATCATCAAACATATGCTTGATGATTCAGTATGTGGGATGGCTGTTGTGGAACTTTCACCCTTCAAGCATTAGCGAGCAAGGCGAGATAACCCAACAATCAAACTATTCTTCATCCCGCCAAAATTCCCGTATTCTTTTAAAGCCCTTATTATATTGTTAAATTTGAAAGGATATTTTAATTCCAGCCAGTGTCAGAAAGCTTAAATACAGATCATTCAAGGCACCACTACCTCGATGGCATTAGGGGCATTGCGGCGGTAATGGTGGTGTTTTGTCATTTTCGACTCACTTTCGAAGAAAACTTTGAAATGCGCAGTCAACAATGGCTTTTGGCCCATTTGCATTCCGAATTCCTGGCCAATTTTTTACAGGCCTTCATCAACATGCTCAGCAACGGTCCACTCGCTGTTTTTATTTTTTGGTTCATGAGCGGTTATGTTATTTCCATTCGACTATTCAGTCCAAATGCCAATGCTTATTTATTAAGCGCCTTTAGCAAACGTTATTTTCGATTGGCCATTCCCGCCACTGCCTCTGTTTTGATTGCGTATGTTTTGCTTCGTGTTGGCCTGATCTTTAATCAACAATTTTTTGTACCCGGTCAATCCAATCAATGGCTGCATATTTTTTATAATTTTAATGCCCATTTTTTTGAGGCCACGAAAAATGGCATATGGGATACTTTTTTTAATTACGAAGAAAAATCATCTTACAATGCCTCTTTGTGGACCATGAACCAAGAGCTTTACGGGTCGTTTTTGTGTTTCTTTTTGTTTGCTATTTTTCGCAAACACAGCAAAAGATATTTTGTTTATGCGGCCGTGTTGTTTATTTTATTTTTCCAAAACAATTTCTCACTCATTACTTTTTTATGCGGCTTCATTTTGTGTGATTTGGATTATTCATCCGATCAAAAAAATGCCATTTTAGTTTGGCTTGAAAACAATATGTTCAACAAGTGGTACATCGCGACATTGTTATTGCTTGCCGTGTTGTTTTTTGCCGGTAAAAAAACACATGTCGATATGCGCGATATGCTTAGCAGCGCGGGCATTGTGTTTGTAATTTCACGCAGTGCGTTCATCAAACAATTTTTAATGGCCGGCATTTTTAGATGGTTCGGTAAAATTTCTTTCAGTTTGTATTTATTGCACTTACCAATACTTTGCTCAAGCACTTGCTTTTTATACAATTATTTTGAGGGCTCCCATTTTTATAAAATCGCCATGGCTTGTACTTTATCTTTCGCATTGATGGTTTTTTTAGCCGCCTTGTTTGCCCGCTTGGTAGATGAACCTGCCATTCGATTGTCGAATAAAATCGGAAATTTTTTTAGCAAAGCAGAAGCTTAAAGGATGAACAAGTTGGATTCTAAAAAAATAATGAATGGCCTCCTTTTGCTAGCGCTATTGCCCTTGCTTTTCATCGACATCAATGCCTTTCACAACTGGGGTGACGACTTTGCCCAATATCTCTGCCAGGCTGCTGACCTTGTGCATGCAAAAAATTTGAACAAACAGCCCGTGTTTGATTTACAAAATATTGCACCGCTGAATAGAGGCTCGGGCTTTTCGTTGTTGCTCAGTGCGCTGTATGCCCTATTTGGCTTGAACATGCAAGCATTTTTGATACTTATTTCATTTACGCTTGTTGCGCTTGCTTTGGTGTTGTACCGGTTTTATTGTCGCCAATTGCCTTTTAAATCAGCGCATTATCTGGCCCTTGTATTGGTTTTAATGATTGTGTACAACCGACATGTGTTGTTTTTAAAAACAGAGGTATTGCCCGTTTTTCCTATGATGGCCTTGCTTTATTTGTGTTTGACTATTTATCATGGTGAACAAGCAAAGCGGATTTGGCTGCTTGCCATTTGCAGCGGTTTATTACTGAGTATGGCCAATGTGGCTTGGGTGTTTTACCTGAGTGTTTTTTTAATGCAAGTGATTCATTTTAAAAATAAGCCTTCCAAATCCATTATGTTGGAAACCCTTATCCTGCTTCTTGTGCCACTGTTCGTTTATACAGCCATCAAATCAATCGTATTTAAAACACTGTATACCGACGATATCTCTTGGTACCAAGGTGTTTTCAGCATACAATCGTTTGGTACAGTGTTAAAA
>JBAXXZ010000479.1:0-2270 GCA_037127575.1 Bacteroidota bacterium
CCTATAAAGTATAGCATTGAATTCCCGTTTTTTTGAAGTTAAAGGATTAGAAATAAAAAAATCCCTTCTCATTTCTGAAAAGGGATTCGATAAAAAAGAATTGAAATTATTTCAAACTGCCAATCATGTCCTCGGGTCTTACCCATTGGTCGAATTGTTCATTGGTGACGTATCCCAATTCAATGGCGGCTTCACGCAATGTTTTATTGCCTTTGTGAGCAGTTTTCGCAATTTTAGCTGCTTTCTCATAACCAATGTGTGTGTTTAATGCAGTCACTAACATCAAAGAATTTTCCAAATGTTGTTTGAGCATTGGTAAATTTGGTTCAATACCTATAGCGCATTTATCATTAAAGCTCACGCAAACATCACCAATTAATCTGGCACTCTGCAAAACGTTAGCTGCAATCACCGGTTTAAAAACATTTAATTCAAAGTGACCCATCGATCCGCCAATTGAAACTGCCACATCATTCCCCATTACTTGGGCACATACCATGGTCATGGCTTCAGGTTGTGTTGGATTCACTTTGCCTGGCATAATGGATGAACCCGGTTCGTTATCGGGAATCACAATTTCACCGATTCCACAACGCGGTCCTGATGATAACATGCGCACATCATTGGCGATTTTCATCAAAGCTACAGCAGTACGTTTTAAAGCACCACTCAATTCAACCATGGCATCATGTGCAGCCAATGCTTCAAATTTATTAGGAGCGGTTACAAATGGTAAGCTGGTTAATTCAGCAATTTTTTTCGCCACCAAAACATCATATCCTTTTGGTGTATTTAAACCTGTACCAACAGCTGTTCCACCCAAAGCCAATTCTTTAACCGCACCCAAGGCATTGTTTAAAGCGCGAATGCTCATATCGATTTGTTGAACATAACCGCTAAATTCTTGTCCCAAAGACAATGGTGTTGCATCCATAAAATGGGTACGACCGGTTTTGATAATGTCTTTAAATGCTTCAGCTTTTTGATGCAATGTGGCACGCAATTTTTCTAATCCCGGAATGGTGATATCCACCACTTGTTTGTACGCCGCAATATGCATGGCCGTAGGATAAGTATCGTTGCTGCTTTGCGATTTATTGACATCATCATTTGGATGCAAAATTTTCTTTTCATCATTTAAATGTCCGCCCGAAATAACATGGGCTCGGTAAGCAATAACCTCATTGGCATTCATGTTACTTTGTGTACCCGAACCTGTTTGCCAAATTACCAATGGAAATTGATCATCCAGTTGATGCGCTAAAATTTCATCACATACCTTTCCAATTAAATCACACTTATCTTTCGATAATACACCTAATTCGCAATTGGCCAATGCAGCCGCTTTTTTTAAATAACCAAAAGCATGAATGATTTCTTTCGGCATGCTAGCTTCAGGACCAATTTTAAAATTGTTTCTACTGCGCTCGGTTTGTGCACCCCAATATACATGAGCAGGCACTTGCACTTCACCCATGGTATCTTTTTCTATTCTGTAATCCATAATGTAAATTTAGAGTCCAAAAGTAATGCTTTCTGTGGTTTACACAAAAGACATTCATCATGTTAAATTTTGTTTTTGAAAGATGCCGTTTGGGCCTAGGGTATTAGAATGCCTTCAGTTTTTGGATGAAATTCGCTAAGCTGATTAGCTTTGGTATTATGGATTTCCGGCCATAGAGCCGAGTTCGGTGTTTTGTAAAATCATGTCGATACTTTGTGCCAAAACATCTCTTTCATCCATCCACAACAAGCCGTTTTTTGAATAGTCGGCCATGTCGAATAAACTTGGATTTATTTTACTGGTTTTTAAACCCGGTGCTTTTTCATCCTTGGTTCTTTTAGCCAAAATGGGCGACAAATTAAGCACCCGATCGAGTTCATATAAATGTTGCTCTTCAATGATCTTTATTAAATCTTCAGCATAATGCGGGTAAGTAGCATAACCTGTTTTTTTAAGACCCAAACACCATGAGCGGTAATCTAAAATTGACAAAGCAAATAAGTTGGTATATCGTTTTCTGCTAACAAGAAATAAACTGTGATCGCGGTACGAATCTTCTACCTTTTCGTATTTGCGGAAGCACTCGTTTAACGCATCATCATTGCGAACAATGGTATCGCCAAGCCAAATTCCTTGGCACTTGATACCGAAATGGTTATTAGAGCTTAAAGCCAATTCGCTGGTTCCGCTTCCACTTTCAAAAATGGCTTGTGCTAATATCACACTGGCCGGAATTCTAAATTCCACCATTTGATTAACAGCTTCC
>JBAXXZ010000480.1:0-2262 GCA_037127575.1 Bacteroidota bacterium
GTCCTGGTACCTTTGAAGATTTTATGCAACGTGGCACAGAGCAGGTAGCGGCCGGTTATATTATTTATGGTTCAAGTTGCATGTTGGTATACACTACCGGTAAAGGAGTGAATGGATTTACATTAGATCCTACAATTGGAGAATTTTGTTTGTCGCATGCAAACATGCAAACCCCAAAAATAGGAAAGACTTATTCCATCAACGAAGGCAATTATTTACATTTTCCTGATGGCGTTAAAAAATTTATTAAATATTGCCAGGAAGAAAACAAAGAAACTGATCGCCCTTATTCATCCCGCTATATTGGTTCGGGTGTGGCCGACATTCACCGCAATTTAATTACCGGGGGCATTTATATTTATCCAACCACCACAAAATCGCCTAAAGGTAAATTACGCTTGTTATATGAATGTAATCCTTTGGCGTACATTGTTGAGCAAGCCGGCGGCAAAGCCACCACTGGCGGAAAACGAATTATGGAAGTGCCAATTACCGAATTGCACCAACGCACCCCTTTGTTTTTAGGTAGTTCTGAAATGGTAGAAATTGCCATGGATTTTATGACCAAATTTTCTAGCGATAAGGTTTAGTTAAATTAATCGTTCAAACTTAATCCCCTTCTACTTGGGGATTTTTTTTTATACCTAATTCACAATGCGCCAGGTGTGCTTATAGCGCATCAAGAATGGTGGGGCACATGCAGGCGTAAAATATAGGAATTCTTTGATGAAAAAACATTAACAAAATTCTGTTCTTAAAATGCCAATTTAAAATTCAACTTAAAGTGTAATTTACTTAGATTTAAGGATTATATAATTTATGTTGAAACGTCCTGTTATTTTAGTCACAAACGATGATGGTATTCATGCACCAGGTATTAAATTTTTAACCGGTATCGCCAAACAGTTTGGTGATGTGATGGTTGTGGCGCCCGATAAGCCGCAAAGCGGAATGGGCCATGCCATTACCATTAATGCAACACTGCGCATTCAAAAAACAAGTTACCATGGCGTTGAAACTGAATATTCGTGCAGCGGAACACCTGTTGATTGTGTAAAAATGGCGGTGAACCATGTCTTGAAGGATCGTCCTGATTTAGTACTTAGCGGAATAAATCATGGTAGCAACAGTTCAATTAATGTGATTTATAGTGGCACCATGAGTGCTGCCATTGAAGGGGCTCTTGAGGGTACACCAAGTATCGGATTTAGTTTGTGTGATTATTCATCTGATGCCGATTTTGCTCAGGCACAAACTTTTATCGCACACCTTATTGAACAAAGCCTTGAACACAAAATGCCAAAAGGAATTTGTTTAAATGTAAACATTCCAAAATTGCCTTCCGGCCAAATTAAAGGGATAAAGGTGGTTCGGCAAGCCCGCGGTAATTGGGTTGAGCGTTTTGAAGAACGCCAAGATCCATACGGCAGAAATTATTATTGGTTAACAGGTGAATTTGTGAATTTTGAACCCGAAGCTTGCGATACCGACGAGTGGGCTTTGGCCAATGGTTATCTCTCAGTGGTGCCTACACAAGCCGATATGACAGCACATACTTTGTTAAACGAAATAAAATATTTTGAATCATGACAAATTGGATGGATAAAATCAATAAGTGGTGGATGGGGGCTTTAATTGGCCTGTTTTTTCCTTTTATTATTTATTTTTTTTATTGGGCATTGTTTCACCACCAACTCAATTTTCCCTTTCGTTTCACGCATTACCTTCTAAAAGGATACATGTTGAGCAATGTGATTAAAATGTGTGGTTTGGGTAATTTATTGATGTTTTATTTTGGTTTGAATAAACGATTGGATGGTTTTAGCAAAGGCATTATCATGAGCGTATTATTTTATGTTGCAATGGTGGCATATGTGAGTTATTATTTTGAGCCGGAAATTTTTTAATGAGGTACTACTTTATAGCGGGAGAAGCCAGTGGTGATTTGCATGCAGCAAATTGTATTCGCGAGCTGAAAAAAAATGACAAAAACGCTGTATTGGGCTTTACAGGCGGTGATTTAATGCAGGAAGTAAGTGGCGTAAAACCCGATATTCACATTCAGCAGATGGCTTTTATGGGTTTTGTTGATGTGCTTAAAAACATTCGCACCATTAAAAGGAATTTTAAAATTGTAAAAGACGCCATCTTAAAATTTAAACCCGATTTATTGGTTCTTGTTGATTATCCCGGTTTTAATTTGCGCATGGCAAAGTGGGCATTTGAAAATGGATTCAAAGTGGATTATTACATTTCACCCAC
>JBAXXZ010000481.1:0-2259 GCA_037127575.1 Bacteroidota bacterium
TCACACACATTGGGTATATGCCGGTAACCGTGAGCAAGAATTTGTTGACCGAATTAATGGTTTAAGTTATGATGAAATAGCCTTGCGTGGCGGAGGTATTATTAATTCAGCCATGAATTTGCGTGCTTGTGATGAAGACGATTTGTTTGAACAATCGAAAGCACGTTTGCGCGAAGTAATAGTGCAGGGTACAGGTGCCATTGAAATTAAAAGCGGTTATGGTTTAGATGTGGCAAGCGAATTAAAAATGTTAAGGGTGATTAAACGTTTAAAAGATTTGCATTGGATACCGGTGAAAGCCACTTTTTTAGGGGCACATGCAGTGCCGCCCGAATTTAAAGGCAACAAAAAAGGCTACATCCAATTGTTGAAAGATGAGATGTTGCCTGCCATTGCCAGAAAGAACTTGGCTGATTTTATTGACGTGTTTTGTGAGCAAAATTATTTTACGGCCGAAGAAACCCAAGAAATATTAATGGCAGGTAAAGCCCATGGTTTAATTGCCAAGGTACATGCCGAACAATTGAGCCACAGTAGTGGCATTCAAACTGCAGTGGCTTGCGACGCTATCAGTGTCGACCATTTGGAGTATTGCAACGAGGAAGACATTCAAGTATTAAAAGCAAGTAAAACCATGCCCACTATTTTGCCTGGTGCTGCTTTGTTTTTGGGATTGCCCTTGCCGCCGGCACGTAAAATGATTGATGCAGGCTTAGCGGTGGCATTTGCCAGCGATTATAATCCGGGTAGTTCACCAAGTGGTAACATGAAATTGATGATGAGTTTGGCTTGTATACAATACAAATTAAATTCTGAAGAAGCCATTAATGCGGTAACGCTAAATTCGGCTTATGCCATGCAATTAGAGCACATGGTTGGAAGCATTACTCCGGGTAAACTGGCCAACATAATTATTACCAGGGAAATCAATTCTTACGGTTTTCTGCCTTACGCATTTGGCAGCGACTTAATTGACCAAGTAATTTTAAACGGAAAAGTTTGGGCATAAAAAAAACCGCTCGTTTTGAGCGGTTTTATTACATAAAGATTGTTTAATCCAAAGCGCAAGTTACATCCATTGAATAGTTACCAGATTTATATGTGTAGCTGGTACAATTAGCATTGGCTTGGGCCTTGGTTACTTTTAAATAAGTGGTTTTTTGACTGTCGTTACCTGAGGTGCAAGTACAGGTTCTGTCTTTTTTGCATGAGCCCATGGCGAATACGACCATTGCTCCTAATACGATTGTTTTTTTCATTTTCTTATTATTTTAATGAGCAATTAACATCAGTTGTAATGGTTGTTGTACCTGAAGTTTCTACTTGTTTGGTATGCACACAAGCATTCATGGCCGTTCTTAATTTGGTTTTTTTCATTGTAACAGTGTAATCACTTACAACATCATGACTTGAGCTTGGTGTTGCGGTGGTGTATACTTCTTTACAAGAACACTCTCTGTCCTTTTTGCATGCGATAAATGCCACGCAGGCAAATACAATAATTAATGTTTTTTTCATGTTTAGTCTAAATTACAGGTTTGTGTATGAGTTACGCCTTTTGAGTCATCGTATTTTGAACTCACGCAATTGGCTTTTGCTTGTGATTTCGATACTTTCACCAAGGTGGTTGTGTGAGTTGATGAATCACTGTTGCCAGAGTTTGTGCTTGTGCATGTGCAGGTTCGATCCTTACTGCATGATGCGAATAACAAACAGACAATGCTGATGCTGAATAGTTTTTTTTTCATAGGGGTTATGTTTTAATCAAATATAATACATTTTACTTAAAAGCTTTTTTGTTTTGGGAAAATATTAATGAACCGGGTGCTGTTGAATTAAATGATACGCTACCTCTAAAAAGGTTTCATACGATGGGTCAAGTCAATTAATAATTCATGAGCCAACCAAAAATTTTAAAATTCCATTATTGCTACAAAAATTAAAATCCAATGGTCATTTCGGGTTGCGAGGAACGAGTGTATCGAATACTATAATTACAAGGTCAGTTCGAGTAGCGAGGCACGAGCGTATCGAATACTATAATTACAAGGTCAGTTCGAGTAGCGAGGTTCGAGCGTATCGAGAACGACCTGCCATTACTTCAATTCCGTAATTTATGTTCATCTTTATTCAGTTCTCGATAAAATGCGCTGCGCACAAGCTCTGCTGCATCACTCGAACTGACTAGTACTTTATCAGTTCGAGTAGCGAGGTTCGAGACATCGAATACTATAATTACAAGGTCAGTTCGAGTGATGC
>JBAXXZ010000482.1:0-2253 GCA_037127575.1 Bacteroidota bacterium
GTATAAATAAGTGTTATTTATTCGATGGATTTGAGTTACTTTGAATGTTATTTTGGTGTCAGATAATTGAGGGTAAGCATAATTCCACATCCCGCCAACGCTTGGTGTTGGCCTTGCTGTTGGTGACAAAGCAGCTAATTTTGCATTAACACACGCAAAGGCATTATAAACGTCGGCGTCACTAGTTTGATGATCACCAGTATTATCTGAATAAGTCCAGACGCCGGTAATACTATTAATACTAGGCGCGTAAATATAAACAATTGCATTTAAAGTTAATGTGGGTTCAGATGAGAGAGGTTTAAATGCATTCAAAAACTCATCGCATGGACCCGCAGAATTCACAGTACTTGGATTTGTGCTTTGATTAATATTTCCACAGATGTATGGATTTTGTGCAATGTATCTTTGGGAAAGAAATATTAGAATTAAACAGACTGAAAAGTAGGTTTTCATAAATAAAATTTTAAGATTAATTAATTAAGACACTTAAGTGCAGAGTAACCGGGTTTAAACATATGCCTCCTTCTTTAATGGGTTAATAATGGATTAAAAGGACAATCTAAAATAATAAATAAAATTTAAACAGACAAATAAGTCTTTAATAATAAATTTGAGAGTGCAGACTTTTATGTCTGTTGGCTCAAAAAAGGAATATCAAGCTTTTAAAAAAAATGGCTTAGAATAAAGGAGCTAAGAGATCAGCATTCAATTACTCAAGAAAATTTTTATAATGACACTGGCATTAATATTGGTCGAATTGAAAGGGCAGTTTGTGATATTTCAATAAGTACTTTAGAAAGAATTTGTATTTATTTTAAAATAAGCCTTAAAGAATTTTTTAAAACGGGTTTTTGAATAATAAAATTATAAAAAAGAAATATTATATTTTACTCATCAGTGCAAAGCTGCTCAATCAGCGCTATCAGCCTTCCATCAAATCACTCGCCCCTAAACTCAGGTTTTATTTTTCTAAAAAGAAACTCTTATCAGCACAAATCTGCTCCATTAGCGCTATCAGTGTTCCATCAAATCACTCGCCCTTAAACTCAGCTTTTCTTTTTTCCAAAAAAGCGTTCACGCCTTCTTTATAATCGTAGGTGTTGGCTGATTCAATTTGGATATCACGTTCTAAATCGAGTTGTTGCACCAAGGTGTTATTGTAAGTTTGATTTAAAAGTCGTTTAGTATTACCAATTGCTTTTGTTGGCATCGCAGCAATGTGTTGGGCATTGATGTGGGCTTGACTCATTAAGTCATTGTCTTCAAATTTTTTATAGGCCATACCATATTGAATGGCTTCATCCGCAGTTACTTTATCGCCGGTGATCATGAGTGCGCTTGCCAAATTAAAGCCAATTAAGCGGGGCAAAGTAAATGTTCCGCCACTATCAGGAATTAAACCAATTTTACTGAATGCCTGAATGAAACTGGCAGATTTACCCACAAAAACAATGTCACAAGCCAAAGCAATGTTAGCGCCTGCGCCTGCAGCTACACCATTTACGGCAGCTATCACAGGTTTTTCGATATTGCGTATTTTAAGAATAATGGGATTATAATGCTCTTCTACAATTTTTTTGATGCCTGGTCCATTAGGATCGATGGCTTCCGATAAATCTTGTCCTGCGCAAAAAGCCTTACCTGCGCCTGTGATTACGATGGCTCTAACGGTTTTGTCATTAGCGGCACTATCCAATGCATCGATTAGTTGAAGCGCCATTTCACGGTTAAAACTGTTGAATTTATCAGGACGGTTTAATGTCAGTGTTAATACATTCTCTTTAGTTTCGGAAAGAATAAAAGACATAGGCTTGGTTTTAAAAATCGTTACTCAATTGGTTAGTGGCTTTTTGTAAAATCTCGAAAGCATTTTCGGCCATTAAATTTTCACGGTCTAATGTGGGATTAATCTCCACCATTTCGAAACAACAAATCTTTTTGCTACGCATTATATAGTAGATAAGGTTTCCCGCTTCTTTTTCGGAAATACCATTTGGAACCGGCGTACCTGTTCCACTCGAAATTCTTGAATCCATGCTGTCTACATCAAAGCTAACATATACCATGTCGCAGTGATCGAGGTAGTTTAATGCTTCAATGGCGATGCGCTCAACTGCCTGCGGCCGCACGTCGAGCCGACCGCCACCGGGCACATCCGCGAGCAGGTCGACATGATCGACGTGCTCCTGCAAAAGGGCAACGCCTACCGGGCGGCGGATGGCTCAGTTTACTTCAAGATCAGTTCGTTTC
>JBAXXZ010000483.1:0-2241 GCA_037127575.1 Bacteroidota bacterium
CAGCGCCACGACCTTGGTGTGTAGGAATTAGATATTTATAGCCATAGTATTTTTGTATGGCCGCTTCCAACTTATAATAACTTTTACTGCCTGCATAGGCTTCATCGCCTAACATTAATGCCGACCATTGAATATCACTCATGGCATTTGTTCCGCTATCAGTCAATAAGTCAATGTAAACATCTTCCGATTTTAAAAGGAAGGTATTGTATCCGGCTTCTTTAATGGCTTTAATGCGTTGTTGTTTGGTAGTCATTTTTAATAACTCCACCATTTTAATCTTGTATGGCTCGGCCCAAGAGTGTTTTATAGTTGATTTTTTCATTTTGATTTTTTTATTTTTGTATTAATTTTTTTCAAAGCGTGCGGTAAAATGACGTAAAAAAGGCGGTTCATATGTGATGTGAAATCCTTTAGTTTGTTCTCTTAATTCTAAGATATCATCGAAAACATCTAACACGTAATCAATGTGACTTTGGGTGTAAACCCTGCGTGGAATTGCTAAGCGAACCAATTCATTTTCAGCGGGAATTAATTTCTTGTTCTCGTCGTATTTACCAAACATCACAGAACCAACTTCACAACAACGAATGCCGCCTTTTTCATATAAGTCACATGCAAGTATTTGTCCAGGAAATTCTTCAACCGGAATATGATTGTATAATTTTTTTGCATCTATATATACGGCATGACCACCAATTGGCCAAACGACAGGAATGCCTTTGGCTTTAAGATTTTCGCCCAAATAAGCAGTGCTGCGTATACGGTAATGTAAATAGTCGGCATCGAACACTTCAGTTAATCCAATTGCAAGGGCTTCCATATCACGGCCTGCTAAGCCACCATAAGTTGTAAAACCTTCTGAAATAATGAGTTGGTTTTTGCATTTTAATGAAAGTGCTTCGTCTTTCATGGTTAATAAACCACCAATATTAACCATACCGTCTTTTTTCGCACTCATAATAAATGCATCACCTAAACGAAGCATTTCTTTGGCGATGTCTTCATAACTTTTGTCTTTATAGGCTTCTTCACGGTGCTTGATGAAGTAAGCGTTTTCGGCAATTCTGCATCCGTCAATCACCAACAGCAGTTGATGTTCATCACAAATTTTCCGTAAGGCTATTACGTTTGCCATGCTCACAGGTTGTCCACCCGATGAATTATTTGTCACTGTTATGATTACTGCGGCTATGTTTTCTTGACCATGTTTCGCAATCAATTTTTTTAATTTCACTAAATCAATATTGCCTTTAAAAGGAAGGTCTACTTCCGGATCTTTGGCCTCATCATATATAATATCGATGGCAGTAGCGCCTGTAAATTCAATATTTGCGCGCGTTGTGTCAAAATGGGTATTGCTAATAAAAATTTTATCAGGTCCGCCTAAAATGCCGTACAAAATTCTTTCAGCGGCTCTGCCTTGGTGTGTTGGCAATATGTATTTCATGCCGGTTAACTCCTTTACAACTGCTTCTAAATGTTCCCAACTTCTTGCACCAGCATAACTTTCATCGCCAATCATGATGCCTGCCCACTGTTTGTCGCTCATAGCACCTGTGCCGCTGTCGGTTAGCAGATCAATAAACACATCACTCGATCTTAATAAAAAAGGATTGTAACCGGCATTTTTTAAAGTTTTTACCCGAAACTCTTCGGTTGTAATTTTAAGCGGTTCAACCATTTTTATTCTAAAGGGTTCTGTTAAAGTGCGTAGTTTGTTTTTCATAATTATTTTTAAAAATGGGTGGTTTTAATTTCTTTTGTTACGTTCTTATAATTTTCAATCTTATCAGTTATAATCAAATTGGCTGTTTGTGCTAAATTCCGCAGCATCAATAGCTCATCCGACAATTTATTTTTCGAAATTTCCTGCTCAGCTGATGCAATCAATTGGATTGTATACTTCTGGGCCTTTTCCAATTCACTTAAATTATTTTCAAATGCGTTAGAAGTCATTATTTTTTTCAGTTCGAAGATGTGTTTTTTTAATTGTGTGTTTTTAAAAGGAAACACTTTTTCAGGGTTTGTTTTTTGCTTTAATTTCTTTTTGTGAATAAAACTTGCATGTATTTTAAGAGCGGCGTTATAAGAAAAAACCAAAGCTTCGAGTAAGCTGTTTGAGGCAAGTCGATTGGCACCGTGTAAACCGGTATGGGCAACCTCACCCAAGGCATACAGTTGTTGTATGTTGCTTTGGCCATCCTTGTCAACATCCACGCCGCCGCACTGGTAATGGGC
>JBAXXZ010000484.1:0-2213 GCA_037127575.1 Bacteroidota bacterium
ATCCTGAAGTTCCGGCTTATACTTCATTAGTAGTGGATTTAATAAATTCATCAAAATAAAATTTAACCATTCAGTTGCCAAACTAAAATGACAAATAAATTAGCGCCCATTTTATTGTTTGTTTACAACCGACCTTGGCATGCCGAGCAAACACTTACTGCTTTATCAAAAAATGATTTGGCCAATGAGAGTGAGCTTTTTATTTATGCTGACGGCGCTAAAGAAGATTGTAGTGCAGAGGACTTGGATAAAATAAAAAAAGTACGTGATTTAATTAAATCAAAGCAATGGTGCGCCAAAGTTCACATTATTGAAAGCGAAGTAAATTTAGGCATTGAAACTTCTGAGATAAATGCCATCACCGAAAAATTAAATGAATATGGCAGGGTGATTGTTTTGGAAGATGATCATGTTACAGCCCCCGGATTTCTGAGCTTTATTAATCGTGGATTGGATTTATATGAAAATATAAGTAATGTATATGCTGTGAATGGTTTTGTTTTTAATATTCCTTATCCAAAGCAAAAAGCCGTGTTAATGCCTATGACTTCGGCATGGGGATGGGGCACTTGGAAAAATAAATGGGCCGCTTTTGATCCGGAAATTAAACAAAAGGACTTTATTTTAAATAATGAATTCTTGAGCCGTCGATTTAATTTAGGGGATTTTGATCACACTTCATTATTAAATCATTCAGATAATCCTTGGGACATTCGCTGGCAGTACAGTGTATTTATTCGACATGGACTTTGTTTATTTCCAACACAATCCTTGGTTCGAAATATTGGATTGGATGGTAGCGGCACACATTATACAAAAAAAAGCGAATTAGAAGATCACCCGCTTGGCAGCGTATTAAAAGATTTTGGAATTGAGGACAAAATTGACCTTGAATATTATAGCCTCTTCTTAAATCATTTTAAAAAAGAAGAATTATCTTTAGTTAAAAGAATAAAAGAAAAAATAAATAAATCAAAACGCAAGACAGAATAATAGGTAATGAATTTATTTCGTAAAATTTTATACAAATGTCTTCTTTTTGTTGATGCAAAAACCACAGAAGCAAAACTCTATGCACAGCGTCAAAAATTGCAGATGGGAACCGGTTCAAAGCTCCATGCCGGCGCACTTGTACACAATATGCCTCATCAACCGGATTTAATTTCAATAGGCAGGCAATCGACTGTATGTGGTGAATTATTGGTTTTTAATTATGGCGGCAGAATTTCTATCGGCAACAATGCCTATGTTGGTGTTGGTAGCCGTATTTGGTCGGGCGAATCTATTAGCATTGGCAACAATGTGCTCATTTCTCACAACGTGAACATTATGGATAATAATGCCCACGAAATCGATCATCTTGAAAGAGCCGAAGGTTATAAGCAAATCAACCTAAAAGGTTATCCAAAAGAAAAAGGCAGTGTACAAACAGCTAAAATAATCATTGAAGATGATGTATGGATTTCATTTAATGCAACTATCTTAAGAGGCACCACCATTGGAAACGGCGCCATAGTTGCCGCTAATGCAGTAGTCACTAAAGATGTAGAAGCCTTTACTATGGTTGCAGGTAATCCCGCCAAAGAAATAAAAAAACTTAAACCCTAAGCAAATGCTATTTCGATTGATTCAAAAAATAAAATTAAAACGACAACTTAAGGAAAAGTATGCGAAACAAATTCAAGTGTCATCTAGCACAGTGCTGCTCGAGCCCTGCCGTTTTGACTTTCGCTTATTACCCGAAAACCGTCACTATATTACAATTGGCGAAAAAGGATTAATTAATGCTTCATTTATTTTCGAAACAAAAACCGGTAAAATTACCATTGGCAACAATGTACATTTAGGTGGTGTGCAGCTTATTTGCCGAAGTGCAATTACCATTGGTGATGATGTTACCATGGCTTGGGGCATTACCATTTACGATCATAACTCACACAGCGTTTACTGGTCGAAGCGTAAAAACGATAACCACCAATGTTATAAAGATTATCATCAATACGCAGGAAATAATATCATCAATAAAGATTGGTCAAATGTTGACACTAAGCCCATTATCATTGAATCAAAAGTGTGGATTGGTTTTAATGTCATCATTTTAAAAGGTGTTACCATTGGCGAAGGCGCCGTAATTGGTGCCGGAAGTGTGGTAACAAAAGATGTAAAACCATACACAGTTGTTGGTGGCAATCCCGCTCAGTTCATTAAAGATG
>JBAXXZ010000485.1:0-2210 GCA_037127575.1 Bacteroidota bacterium
GTACAACACCAAGGCTTTTTCATAATTGGCACCCACAAAAACAGGGTACACAATTAAATTTTCTTTGCGCTTGCCGGCTGTTAAATTTAAAAGGTAGTTTTTGCCTTTTTGCGGACCTTCTGAAATTTTAATGTCGCGCCAAGTTACCTGATGCAATTCGCCGTTGTAATTTTTATTTTCTTCGCCTACTTCAAACACAACATTGTCAAAGGCATTTAACTCCGGAAAATCTTGTGGATCACGGTCAATTTGAAAAATGGGACGACCGGGTTTTGAAGCGGCCGGAGCGCTTGGTTTCACTGCTTTTGGAAGGGCTTCTATTTTTTTGCCATAAGCTAGTTGCAAGGAATCTATTTTTTTTGGCAGCTGCGCTTGTATTTCATCAAAAGGTCCTGTATGCTCTTGCTGTTTTACAGTTGTATTTTGTTTAATGCCTTTATTAGGGGTTTTATTCGTTTGAATATTATCGCGTCGAATGTACTTCCAATTGCCTTCAACACTGTCTAAATAATATTGGTTAAAACGGTCCTCGGAATTATCAGAAGCATAAGCCACTTCAATGCTTTTGCCTTTATCAATAAAAACGGTTTCATTGTTTTGAAAGCCTTTGATATCGAACATGCCGGCACTTTGTAATTGTAATTTATTTCCTGCACTGTCGTATTGCATAGGGATGCCGCTGCCAATAATTTCGGGTATGTTGTTAAACTCACGGTATTGTATGCTTACTTCACCCACAATGTTTTGGCCATTTTTATCCACAAAACAATTTTTGGGCACCTTTATTTTGGTATTGCTATGGTGCTTAATTTCTCCGCCACTATTGTTGTTTACCTTATAAGTAGTGTAAGGCACATCGAGTGATTTTTTAGGCGACTGAATAAATTGTTGTTTGGGTTTTGTATTGTTGTTTGAAGTAATTATTGTTTCATGCTTTTGTTGTTTGTTTTGAATGGATAAATAAGTAACGGTACAAACCACTGTGATACCGGCGATGATGGCGGAGTAAGTGATTTTTTTATTCTTCCACCAACTCTCGTCGCCCCTGGCTTTTTTTAAACTCTCGGCTTTGAATTTTTTTACCAGAGCATCAAAATCGCGTTGTTTGTTTATTTCCTCGTCACTAATTTTAGGGCGATTTAGATTAAATTTTAAGCTCATGTTACAATTTTATTTTTTTCAATTCTTTTTTCAACTTTTCAATCACCCGGTGCATTTTAACTTTGGCATTTACTTCGGTGATGTTTAATATTTCAGCCACTTCTTTAAATGGTCTTTTTTCAAAATAACGCATCTCCACCAATTGTAAATCTTGTTCGTTAAGCCGGCTAATTAACTGTTGCACCAGTGGAATGTATTCTTCAAAAAAGGGCTCATCGTGACTTTCACAAATAAAACGCAAATCGCTGATATCGGCATTCACAGCCCTCAAATTGTGATGGCTTTTAAACAACTGCATCACTTCATTATAAGCAATGCGGTACAACCAACTGGCAAAGGGCACCCCTTTAAATTCGTATTTCTGAATATTGCTCAAAGCCTTTAAAAATACCTGAGCAGTAATATCAAATGCGGTATCTTTTGAATCTAATCGTTGATACACATATGAGAAAATACCCTTGTAGTATTTGTTGTAAAGCGGGGCAAAATGCTCAGGATTTTCCTTGGCCGCTTCAATCCAAATCAACTCTTCTTGCAGCTGCTCGTCGGTGTGATGGTAATGCGGATTAATGGCCATGCCTGTTTTGCTTAAGGGGTTCTTTTACTTTATAAGCAAATTCTGCACAATGGTTACAGTTAAATGTCAAATAGCTTACCACTTATAATTAAAGACTTGATTATCAGTTACAATATTTTTTAGGTCAACGAGTGAAATATACTTTTTGGGTGGTGAAATAACATTCTGATTGAGTGAATATTCTTTTTTTAAGCTTTTAAACTGTCCGAATCAAAGCCCAAAGGCAATAAATCTTTGATGCTTTGGCAGGATAAAAAGGCTTCTGCATCATGCATAAAAATAATTTCAATGCCACTGCCTTGTTTTTGTTCGTACTCTGAAATACTTTGTCGGCAGGCACCGCAAGGACTCACCCTGCAATTAAGATCGCCATTTTCAGATTCAGCCACCACCAAAATGCATTTTATTTTTTGATGAGGGTGTTGCGCCGATGCATAAAACAGGGCCACCCGCTCAGCACAGAGTCCTGATG
>JBAXXZ010000486.1:0-2210 GCA_037127575.1 Bacteroidota bacterium
ATGACCCAAACAAATAGCAGTATCAACAAATTATTCAACAGCAATTTTAAACCGATGTTTTGCATATTGGCATAAGTACCGGCCACAAAATATAGCGCCAAGGTTATGATGGCATAAACCGTCATGGCCCGGATATTGTATTTGATGGGGAAGTACTTTTGACCAAGGAAATACGACAAGACCATCATGCTGCTATAAGCTGCAAAGGTAGCCCAAGCGCAAGCCATGTAAGAATATTTTGGGATAAAAACCACATTGATTAAAATGGTAATACTTGCTCCGCTTAAGGCGATGATGGCACCAAATTTTGTTTTTCCGCTCAACTTATACCAAATGGATAAATTGTACATCACGCCCAAACACAAATAAGCCATCAGTAAAATAGGCACCACCGCCATTCCACTGCGATACTCTTTACCCACAATGTATTTTATCCAATCTAAATTTAAAGTGGTGCCCAAAAATAAAAGCAGACAAAAAATCACAAAGTACTTCATCACAATGGCATAGGTTTGTTTTGAATCTTTTTCTTTTGCCTTACCAAAAAAGAAAGGCTCTGAGGCAAAACGAAAGGCCTGAATAAAAATGCTCATCAACACGGCAATTTTGTTGCATCCGCCATAAATACCTTGTGCTACTTGGGCCGCAGCCTTATCAGCCATCAGGGTTTTAATGATAATTTTATCCAATGTATCGTTCACCATGGCCGCTAATCCTAAAATTACCAATGGCCAAGCGTAAATTAACATCTCTTTTAATAAGGCCTTATTGAGCATAAATTGTACCCGCATAAATTGTTTACTCAATAATATTAGGGTTAAACAATTCGATATCAACAAGGCCAAAAATGAATAACCGATGCCGATTTGCGGGTTATAGAGGGCGGCATAAAAATTGTCTTCGCAGGCATCATAACTGCCTTTGCATACCTTGAGGAAAAAAATGGTGAGCCCGAATGTAACACATACATTCACCAATTTTAAAATCGAAAAATGCATGGCTTTGTTTTCTGAACGCAAGCGTGCAAAAGGAATAATGGCAATGGCATCACTGGCAATAATTAAAATACTCCACACAATAAACTGTGGCAAATAAACGGCATTGGGCGTGCTTAAACCATTGGCGATTTGACTCGCAAAAGCCAGAAGCAAGAGGCTAAAAACGGCCGTTGAAAACAACAACGACATGAAGGAGGTGTTGTACACTTCTTCTTTGTTTTGCATTTTCGAACTAAAATTAAAGAAGGTGGTTTCCATGCCATAGGTAAAAATCACATTCATGAAGGAGATGTAGGAGAACAATTCGTTGTTAATCCCAAATTCAGCGGCGGCAAAAGTGTAAGTTAAAAAAGGATTGAGCAAGAAATTAATCAAACGGGGCAAAATGGTCCCTAAACCATAAACGGCTGTTTGTCCGGCTAATTTCTTTAAAGGATTCGACACAGTTTTTGTTTGAACCAATAAAGTTAGAGATTATCCCTTGCATTGCCCTTTTTGGGCTGCTTAAGATATCAACCGAGCGGTGTAGACAGGGATAATCAACCGAATTTGTAAAATAATGAAAGTCAGACCCAAGCTTACTTTGCCTTGTGCAGGAATAATGCCTTTGCCTTATGCGTAATTCAAGAATCAATGGCGTTTGTTGTTTTGTTTGAAATTAAATATCATTACATAAATGCCCTTTAAACATGAATTACAAAGTATCATTTCAGGAAATGGACAAGTTAGGAATGGAGAAATTATCCAAACAATTACCAAGCACCTTAGAAGAAAAAAGGAAACAATTCAAGGAACTCAAAAGGAAAAGATTCTCAAATGGCTAGATTTGCTGCACCAAACTAAATTAATTGAAACCATAAACCTTTGATTGAATGTTATTGTTACATCAAATTACAATGGCAAAGGGCATCAAAAAAGGTTAATCGTGATTTGTGAGGTAAAATATTAATTGGTTTTGATAAGTTTGAAGTATCTTTCCTTACCTGGCTTTTCTTGAACTTTTAAATAATATAAACCCGGACTAAATTTTTGAATATCTATTTCTTTCCTTTCTAAATCTGCTTTTTCGCTAAGAACTATTTCGCCTACCTCGTTGTAAATTTCTATTTCAAGAAGTTTATCAGTTTCTATAAATAAAATTCCATTCGAGGGATTCGGAAATAGCTTAAATGAGGAAGTAGCTTCTTCATTAAAACCGATTCAATTTGAAAC
>JBAXXZ010000487.1:0-2209 GCA_037127575.1 Bacteroidota bacterium
GGCATTCCAGTAATGGTCAATTTCCTCTTGTGTATCGCATTCAATAACAAATGAAACAGATTCGTTAAATATGAAACGATCGCCGCCGTTTAAGCCCATAAATTTAAATCCATTCAATTCAAACATTACCACCATGGGGTTTTCAGACATAATTTTTGCGTCTTTGAAAATACTGCAGTAATATTCTGCTGCTTCTTTGGCATTGTTGTTAAACCAAAGGCAGGTGTAAAGCGGGTGTTGCATCGTTTACCTTTATTAAGTGATTGAATCAAATAGCAATAAATGTAATTAAATATTGTTTGGTTTTAAAGCGAAGAGTCACCCTAATTTGCACGAATGGGGAAGGAGCTGATTGGTGTTAATTTGTGGCATTCGTGGTAAAGCTGAAAAAGCTATTCATTTAAAAGCCACGAATTACACTAATTTGCACGAAGCGGAGGGAATGATTTTATTCGTCTTAATTCGTGTCATTCGTGGCAAAAACGGTCAAAAAAAAAGCAAGCCTTTTGGGCCTGCTTTTAATTTGCTCGAATTGTATTTATTAATTAGCTAGAGAAACGTTTACAGCGTTTAAGCCTTTTTTTCCTTTTTCTGTTTCATAAATAACTTCATCATTTTCGCGGATGTCTTCGTTTAAGCCTGTAACGTGTACGAAGATTTCTTCACCGTTTTCGCCTTTAATAAATCCGAAGCCTTTGGCATCGTTAAAAAATTTTACTGTTCCTTTGTTCATTTTGTTGTTTTTTTTAGTCCGAAACTTTCAGACCGGTTTATACTTTATTAATTGTTTAACAAGCAACAAAAAATTGCCCGCCCTTGAATAAAAAATGTAAAATTAATTGGATTGTGTTTTGAATGACAAACTGATCGAGAATACTATCTTCTATTGAAGGATACAAATATACACATTAATTGTTGATAAATACTCCTTAACTAGAAAATTAAGATTAATTGGCTAGTTTCTAGCCTTTTAAAGATGAAAAGCGCTTCAAATTGTGTTTGGCTAAGCAAATTATTAGTCATTTCGGGTTTGAAATTTCAAACTTTAATTTCTAATTTAATTTAAAAATTATCATTTTTTTAAATTGCCCCAAACGCCCAGTGGCAGCTTCACCCCGCTGGTGGCATTTAAATACAATTCACCGATGCTTAATTCTGATTTGTGTTTTTGCGCAAATGGTCTGAGTAAATTTTCAGGAACCAAAGCCGAGAAGCCTAAAGAGTATGCATTTAATATTAACAAGTGTTGGGCGGGATCTAAAATTTGTAAAACCGTATCCATCATTTCAGAAATGTTGTCTTCGAGTTTCCATTTTTCGCCATTGGGACCATGGCCAAATGCCGGTGGATCTAATATAATACCTTGATATGTATTGCCGCGACGTTGTTCTTTTTTTACAAATTTTAAAGCGTCATCTACCAACCAACGGATATTGTCGAGTTTACTTTTTTGCATGTTTTCGTTGGCCCAAGAAACTACTTGTTTTATGCTATCAATATGTGTAACATCAGCCCCTGCTGCCCGCGCAGCCAAAGAAGCACCACCTGTATAAGCAAACAAATTTAAAAATTTGGCTTTGGGTTTGTCTTTTAAGAAGCCATATATCTTATCCCAATTAACAGCTTGTTCAGGAAAAATACCAACATGTTTAAATGCAGTTAAACCTAAACGAAAAGTTATTTCTGCCCCCTGTCCACTGCGTAATGCCCCTTGTCCACTGCCTCCTGCCCTCTGCTTATCGCCTCTTGTCTCTTGACTATTGCTTTCTTGTTTTTTGAGATGGTATGTCATCTCCCATTGATCAGGCATTTGTTTTAGTTTTTGCCAATCGCCGCTACTGCTGTTTTTAGGAATAAATTTTACGTGCGCCTGTTTTTCCCAGTCTTTTTTACTCATTACACTTGGCCACACGGCTTGTGGTTCGGGACGTATGGTGATGTATTTGCCGAAACGTTCGAGCTTTTCGAAATTGCCACAGTCGATTAGCTCGTAGTCGTTAAAGTTGCTAGGACTTAATAATTGCATGAAAAAGAATTATTTTCAAATTTACGAATTAAGCTGTAGGAATGTGTTTATTTTTTAATGGTGATTCACACTACAATGTGAATTTAAAAAAAGGAGGTGTTGCGAAAAATTTAAGCTCCGAAATGCTGCGACAGGGATGCGAAGGGTGCCTGCCTTAATTAGGCTTGCGCGAAGGCAGGCAGG
>JBAXXZ010000488.1:0-2208 GCA_037127575.1 Bacteroidota bacterium
GTGCCTGAGCCTGTCGAAGGCACACTCAAAATAGAACTATTTTTCGGTGTCTTTCCCGATAACAATCGGGAGTCGAAGGCACATTGCAAATTGGTATAGTCTTCGTATCGCTGGCTTCAATCCCGAAATACTTCGGGACCATCGGGCTATTGCACAAGCTAAAATGAAATGAAATTCGAATTAGAATAAGCGAAAGTTCGGAAAGAAGGTTACTGAAATATCCCCTCGGCGATTAAATCTTCTACTTTGTAGCGTTTACCATCGATTACCCCAAATATATAAATGCCGCTGTAACCTGCTTTTATCACTTTTTTACCTAGCTCAAAAGCCTCAGCATAGGTTTTATACTCGCCACCTATTGTGTAACGGATAAAATCATCATGGTAATCCATCTTTTCAATTTTGCCCAAATGTTTCAACTGCGGAAATTGTTTATTGCTGTTTTCTTTGTTTGCCGCAATTTGAATTTTAAAACTTAATCCCGGCTTTTTAACACCCCCGTTTTTTTCCTTACAAGCCAATATCCGTCTTTGGGTTTCAGTTTTAGGAATAAAATTTTCTTTTACTATTGTTGCCGACTCACCAAACCACTGCATCAAAGCCTTCCTGTCTTCTATTTCAGCCGAATCGGTGATGTTCTCCAAATTATTAATCAATTGAATATTTGGTTTTACACTGCTTTCCTGCATTGTTTCATTCACACCCAAATCAATTTTAATCTTATCATTGTTTTTATCTAAACTCTTCCTAGTTTCTCTTGCGCTGATTTCCAAATCGCTTTCTTCACGACTCGCCATACCTATTGAATTTCCCGATGTTTTAAAGGTTTGAAAATGGAAAAGAGAACCGGTATTCCCACTTTCTGCTTTGCCGGCATCTGTTATGGCATTTTGCGCCGCCACTGCAGGAACATTTTTTGATGGTTTTTTATTTTTATTATCTATGGCTTTGTTATTTTCAGCTAGCGAAATTCCATTGCCTTCAATACTCACGCTATCAACACCGCTCACAAAATCAATCTCTTTTCGCAATTCAATTAATCCTTTCATGCCACTTAAATCGAGGTCTATTTTTTTTGCTTTGAATTTTTTTGTACTTACCAATAACTCGTAACTATAACCTGTGGCCAATACAAACATCGTAAGTCCGTTTTGTGCCTGACAATATGATTCAGCCATCACCGCGCCTTTAAGCTTGTTCAATACTTTTACATTGGCCATACAAGCTGTGGCGTCAATTTGTACCTTGGTTTTTAGAATGCAAATGGCAGGCAGAAAATTCTTAAAGTTTGGTTCCACCTTATACAAATCCATCAAACCTTTCCCTCCTTTGCGATCGCTGCAAATAAAGCCTTCCTCGGCATTGGCAGAAAGCACAAAACCAAAATCGTTGGCGGTGGAATTAATTGGAAATCCTAAATTTTCACGGTTTGAGAATACCGAATCGCCTGCAATGTAGATTGCTTTAAATACATCAAAGCCACCGGAAGTTTCAAATCCTTCTGAACTAAAGAAAAAGCTGCTGCCGTCGGCTTGCATAAATGGACTGTCTTCATCTTTTTCAGAATTAATAAGGCTGCCTAAATTTTTCACATGGCTCCAACTTGAATCATTGTCTAAATCTGCACGGTAAATATCATATCCACCATAACCTCCCGAACGGTTGCTGCTAAAATAAATACTTCTTCCGTCGGGTGAAAAACAACAAGCATTTTCATTGAACAACGAATTGATCCCACCTTTTAAACGTTTGGCCTTGCCAAATTTATCTCCCACAACACTACAAATAAAAATATCATTTTGTCCACAGTTTTCTTTAATCAACAAAAGGTGCTTAGCGTCGGCGCTCATGGCCGCAATGCGCGCGTGTTCTTTTTCAGGCCAATTTTTATAAGCCTCGGGAGCCAACCAATTTTCGTCGATGCTTTTGCTAAACATTACTTTGCCCAAACCTTGGTTAATTTTTTGAGAAGGCAAACGCATGTTATTTTGAACATCGGTATAATATAATTGTGAAGCAGCTAAATTAATTACAGGCGAAACTTGATTGCCCTGGTCGTTGAACAAAGGACCGAGGGCCTGCACACGGGCGCTACTTGTGTGTGCCGCATAATAACGGGCATGGTTGATTCGGTTTTTTAATTGTTGAGCAACAGGCAATATTTGAAACGACACCTTGGTGCTGCCTAAAAACACATTCATATAACTC
>JBAXXZ010000489.1:0-2196 GCA_037127575.1 Bacteroidota bacterium
TATTCTTCTTTTTAATAAAAATATCGAATTCAGGCATGCTGGTTTTAACATCATTCCCCAAAACACAGCAATTGAGCGAATCAGCTTCCATATTGAAGGGCACAGATTCTTGAATAATTTTAGGATGTGCTTTGAGTAATTTTCCGGTTGATGCCGATCCTGTGAAAGTAACCACATCTTGGTTTGTAACATGATCCAAAATGCCATTGGCACTACCACAAATTAATTGCAAAGCACCTTCAGGTAAAATACCGCTGGCAATCATTTCTTTGGCCACGGCTTCAGTTAAAAAGGAAGTAACTGTTGCAGGTTTTACAATGGCAGGCACACCGGCCAACCAATTTACCGCCACTTTTTCAAGCATGCCCCAAACAGGAAAATTAAAAGCGTTAATGTGAATGGCCACACCTTCTTTTGGCACGCAAATGTGATGACCAATAAATGTATTGTTTTTTGAAAGTCGCGCCACATCACCATCGTAACAAAAAGTGTCGTTTGGAAATTGACGTCGTAATGAAGCATAAGTAAACAAATTACCAATACCGCCTTCAATATCTACCCAGCTATCGGCTTTGGTAGCACCGGTAGCCCATGAAATTTGATAAAATAAATCTTTTTTAGCCAACAAATGCATGGCTAATGCCTTTAACATTAAACCTCTTTGCTGAAAAGTTAAACGCCTTAAGTTTGGTCCGCCAACCTTACGTGCATAATCGCACATGGCGCCAAAATCGAGTCCTTTGCTGCTTGCAAAAGCAACCGAATCGCCGTTTATTGAATTGAATAATTCTTGTCCTTTATCGGCGCCGTTAACCCAATGGCCCAAGGCATAATTTTGTAATTGTTTCATAATGCTAAATGCTAGTGCGAATGTAATAAAAGGGCTTGCACAATTTTAATTTTTCTTACACATATTTCACTGTAGGGTTGGCGGGTATAAAGTGAATTTTATAATTGAAATTTGTATCCTACACCACGAATAGAAAGAAAATGTACAGGTTCTTTAGGGTTTTTTTCGAAATATTTTCTAAAATTGAGGATATAATTGTCGATGGTGCGGGCAGAGGCATTTTCATTTTTATCCCACAAAGCTTCTATAATTTGATCGCGTGAGATAACTTTATTGGTATTTTGACTCAAGAGTTTTAAGAATGCAATTTCACGTTTTGAAATGGTGAAAGAGTCACCGTTAACATCCATAATTTCGTATGTTTCAAAATTTACTTGGGCATTCGGCAGTTTAAGTAATGGAATTACCAATGGTTTGACGTGTCTTTTTAAAACATTTTGAATGCGCAGCAATAACTCTTCCAACTCGAAAGGTTTTACCAAATAATCGTCTGCACCAAGTTTTAAACCCGTAATTTTTTCACTTGTTTGGTTTTTAGCGGTGATAAAAATTACAGGTAAA
The DNA here is from genome assembly GCA_037127575.1 of Bacteroidota bacterium. GTDB lineage: Bacteria > Bacteroidota > Bacteroidia > B-17B0 > Aurantibacillaceae > Aurantibacillus. The sequence goes on from JBAXXZ010000489.1 coordinate 1,412, forward strand.
TCGGGGGCAATACTTTTAAAATTCATGCAAAGCTCAAAACCATTCATACCAGGCAACATTACATCGAGTAAAACCAAATGAATACCATCGTGGTGTTCTCTAAACAATTGAAGCGCATTTAAACCGTTATCAACGCTAATCACTTCGTATCCTTCTATCTGAAGATTAAGGCTGATAATTTTAGATAAACTGGCTTCGTCTTCAACCAAAAAAATGCATGCTTTCATGTGTGGTAAAAATAGAGAATAAAAATAGATGCGTGGATTTTATTAAAAAATAGGTTCAAAAAAAAACCGCCTTTTTTTAAAGCGGTTAATCTTAAACCAAATAACGGAAAATGAAATTACCAGAAACATTCACCGTTGCACAAAGCTAAACTTGTTATGCCTCGAGAAAGTTAACTGAAGTTTAAATTTATGAGAATAAAAATTATTTAATCAATTTTAAAAAAGCCGGGCAACAATATGAAAACATTTCAGCCTTTGGATCGCCACCTTTAATAGCAAACACTCTAATTTTATTTGGTGCACTAGGGTGTTTATGGCATTTGCGATGGCGCAGTATTTTTTTCAAATGTGCCATACCAAATTTTGCGGCTTTATTGGCAGCTGCTATCAATTTTGCATCGGCGTCATTTTGAGCCTCATTATCCGAAAGAAGTTTAATGTCAAATCTTACCATAATTAATGTGAATTGTATTGTGCTAATTTAATAAAGATAAAGCACTTAACAAAGGCATATGATATATATTAGTATCCTAAAGCGTGCTTGATGCTGCCAAGGTA
>JBAXXZ010000490.1:0-2187 GCA_037127575.1 Bacteroidota bacterium
CCGGCTAGAATGAGGCGATTGCATTTTAACAATGGAATCCAAACCAATGGTTCGAGGGCTTGGGAGGCTTCATCGAAAAACAAGGTATTGAATTTTTTGCGTTGCATTGCACGGTGGTTGCTGGTAACGGGGGTGCAACAAATAACTTGTGAATTTTTAAAAAGTTCATCCACAATAAAATCTTCCAACAAACGCGCTTCTTTGATGGCACTTCTTGCTTCGGTATAAAATGCGGCCCGCTGTTTGGCATCTTCTTTTCCAAAAACCCGTTTGTATTTTCCGGCCATGCGAAAATATTCTTCGGCATTGCGGCGTAAATTTTTGATGTCTTTGAAATAGGGGGAGGCGCTTACTTTTCCGTCGACTGAGGTTTGCATCAGTTGTTCTGAAATACGCGCAGGATGCCCTAAACGCAAAACATCGATACCGAGTTCTACCAGTTTTTCGGTTAATACATCCACGGCAGAATTTGTTGGTGCACAAACCAACACCTGCGATTCGTTTTGCAAGCACAATCGGATGGCATGTGTTAAAGAAGTTGTTTTGCCTGTGCCGGGCGGTCCATGGATGATGCCAATGTCGTTAGTGCTGAGCACATGTCGAACGGCGCGGTTTTGCGATAAATTTAATTGGGGAATTAAAACATCGTTGTTTATTTTTTGAAAAGATATGGTTTCGTCGCCTTCAATCATATCGCGCAATTCGGCAACACGTCCGCTTTTTGCCTGAATTACCACATCCAAGGCATTTTGCATTTCGGTATAGGAATTATCGTCAAATTGAATATTGATGCCGAGTTTTCCTTCGTAACACCAATCCGGCATTTCGTCGGCGTGAAGAATCAGTTTTAAATTGTTTTTTGATGTGGTTTTGATGGTGCCGGTAATTTCGATTATTTCATCTTGGCGGTTGCTGAACAAACTCACATTTTTTCCGGATGAAAATTGGTGTGCTTGGTTGATGTTGGTGGTACGTTCTATTTCGAGGTGCAAGAGTTCGCCATAACCTAATTCTTCGCTGTTGATTTTAATGGGATACCAGGTTACACCATTTTTGCGACGTTGTTCAACGTTTACACGCAAAAACATGTCGTTGTACAAACGAAAATCTTCATCGCGCTCAATTTTTAGGAGCTGTTTTATTTTTTTTAAGCGATCAATGGCTTTGGTATTTGCCATTATTTGTTTTGGTTTGAAAATAATTCAGCACGTAACTGCGAGCTGGTTTTTGTGCTTCCGTCGTGGCTCCAGCCCGGAGGGCCAAACACGTACATCAATTTGTTTTTTAATGAAGTTTGTTTTTTAAAATCCTTGAAAATACTGATCCATTCGTGAAATACAGTAGTGATGGGGTTGTGGGTTTCAATGTTTTTGGTGAGACCGTATTTTACGGGGTCATTTTTATCTTCGGCTTGAAAAGTGCCAAAAAGTTTATCCCAAATGATTAAAAACATGCCCATGTTTTTGTCGAGGTATTGTACGTTGCTGCCGTGGTGAACGCGGTGGTGAGAAGGTGTGACAATAATATATTCTAAGAATCCTAATTTATTGATGGTTTGTGTGTGCACAAGGATGCCGAAAATTTGTGTGGCGCTATACGCAAACATAATGTCCATGGCATCAAAGCCTAAAAAGGCAAGTGGAATAAAATAAATGAAGCGGTAAAGTGGTTGAAATACTGAAGAGCGGAAACCCACTGTGAAATTAAATTCTTCGCTGCTATGGTGCGTTACATGCACGGCCCAAAAAAAGCGACAGTAATGATCGATGCGGTGTAACCAATAAAACAAAAAGTCTTCGCCGATTATTAATGCGCTCCAATATAAAATAGGATGATTGGCCAAACTTGTAAAATGAAATTGGTAGAAATAATAAAGCACATACAAACATGTACCGCGGATTAAAACATCCATCCCCATATTAAGCAATGTAAGATAGATGTTGGCAATAACGCCACTGCTAGAATAGAGGCCTTTGTTTTTGAAGTGTGAATAGAAAAATTCAAAACCTATTATAAGGATATAAATGGGAAGACTAATTTTAATCAGAATAAGTTCGCGGAATTCGTGCATCATTTTGCAAATTTAGCAGAAGATTGTATAAGAAAAAAGGAATTTCAGATGCAGAAGAGATTCCTATTATGAAGTAATAACATGGGCTAAATTTCTAGACTGGGACTTTTCTCGTT
>JBAXXZ010000491.1:0-2185 GCA_037127575.1 Bacteroidota bacterium
AAACAAATCCTTCAGCAACCGGCGTGCCTTGGTAGTTAGAAGCAACAATATATGTCACTGAATTATTGTTGATGGTTAAATTGTACAAAGTAGTAGTTAAATCAACAAAATATGAGAAGGTGTGCGAACCCGGTGTGGTTGCAGCATTTACATTGCTTAATACAATGGTTGTTGATGCACCTGAAGCCAAATTACCCGACCAAGTAACCGGTGTAGTAGCAACACCATCGTTTGATGGCGTAATGGTGGCGCTTGTAATAGGGTTAGGACCGTCGTTGCGAATGGTAATGGTAGGATTAATTTTAGCAGCACAAGTTAAATTTACTGAAGCACCCAATGCAGCTAATGCGTCGGCAGGTACTGCTTGTTTATCGGCTCTAACTGCTTGCGCAACTTTTTTGGTGCCATCATCTTGAATAAAACCAACCATGGCAACTTCACTTTTCTTGCGTGTATATGTAGGTACAGGACAAGAAATGGTAAATGTTTGTGTTTGACCAATTACCCAATTTTTTACCATGGCGGTACCGCCTTGAATGGTAGGGAAAGATTTAATCACCACATCTTCAAAATCTTTTTCACCATTGGTGCCGGGTTGAACCGAGAAGTTGATTAAACGCTCAACCATACACAAACGGAAAATTAAATTACCGGTAGCAGTAAAATTAGCTGATGCTTGAATGTTCACTGTTAAGTTCACCGCAGTACAACCGGGGTTCCATGCTCTTGACATACTTACCGAGAAAGGCGATGTGTATGATTGTGCGGTGGCTATGATGCCACTGCTCAAGTTGGCAGGATGATCAGAAGTAGCACCAAATACAGTTACGTTTTGGCCGTCCATTCTTCCTGAAGGGGCTGAATTGATGCCATAACCGTAAGAGCTAGCTCTCCAATTGATTTCATTTTTATTGGTTTGGTATAACGACCAAGTATTGCTTGGTGCACTTGGAATAGGCACTTGCCATTTTAATGCAACTACTTTAGGGGTATTTGTTGGAGATGCCAACAATAAATTTAATCCCGGATTGGTTGAAGCACAAGGCGGACAAGTTTCACCGGTGAACTCTTCATACAAACACATTCTTGGCGTTTGACCAAAAATGCCTAAGCACATAAATAAGAGTGTTGATAGGAGTAAGTTTTTTTTCATGGTTGTATTTTTTTGCGTGAGTATCAAATATAATTAAACATTCTAAGGTCTGCAATATACGAATGTTAAAAACCGCCCGGGCCATAAAATAAAAAACCCCCCGTTTTATAACGGAGGGTTGAATAAGGTATGTGAATTGAATTTAATTCACCACAAATTTTTTGGTACTGATGGCATTGCCACTGCCCATTCTTGCAAAATAAACACCTGCCGCTAAGTTGGCTAAATCAAAATGCACAGCGTTTTTACCTTCCGATAATTGCACATCTTTTTCTAAAACAACTGCACCAAGTGCATTTACAATCACAGCTTTAGTGGTCATGTTTTTGTTTGAAGTAATTTTTAAGTCCACCGCATCAGTGGCAGGATTTGGAAAAATATCAAATGAAGAAATTTCTTTTTCAATTTGATTTAATCCAACCAAAGCACCATTGTAACTCAAAGTAATTTGAACTGAATCGGCAGCTACAGTCATGTTTTTAAAGGTGTATTTCACAATGCTTTTGCCTTTTGCGCCTGCTTCATCTAAATCGGCAGTTAATATATAATAAGCCGCATTAGGATCTACCAAGGTTGTATCAGAGGCTTTTTTACCGCCTCTTAAAATCAATGGTGGCGAAACAATGGTCATTGCGCCATAACAAGCACCGCCAAAACAATAATAAGCAGTAGCAGTGGTGCTTGATGCAGCATCCACGTTTAACAACACATCGTATCTTGTAACAGTATAACTATATGTATTGCTACTGGTATTTTTAATATCAATATCAATTTTTTTATTGGCATACGGATTTACCGTTAATTGGATAATGGCGTTAGGGGCAATGGTGCTGTTGCTGGCCACATTAATCAAACTGATGCTGCTTTGCGCATTGGCTTGTAAGGCCACAATGGCTGAAAGTAGGACTAAAATCTTTTTCATTTTTTTGAATTAAAACCTACCCATTTTTTACAATGGGAAGGTTTAGTTTAATATTTATTTGGTAACTGTTAATTTGCTTACAATGTGATTGTTTTCAGTATCTACTGAAA
>JBAXXZ010000492.1:0-2175 GCA_037127575.1 Bacteroidota bacterium
TCCTAACACAGATGTTATCATTCCCTTAAATGCATTATCTTTGTCGCCTTAATTTTTTATTAATGATTTCTGTAAACGGTGTAACGGTAAGTTTTGGTGGATTCGATTTATTCGATGACATCTCTTTTTTAATCAATCCTAAAGATAGAATTGGTTTAGCCGGAAAAAACGGTGCAGGAAAAAGTACATTGCTTAAAATATTATCAGGCCATCAAAAACCCACCAAAGGCGAAATCTCCATGCCAAAATCATGCAAAATTGGTTATTTGCCGCAGGACATGATTCACCAACATGGTCGCACTGTTTTTGAAGAAACCGAAACAGCTTTTGAAGAAATTCAAAAATTGGAAAGCCGAATTTTGGAAATCAACCACCAATTTGAAACACGCACCGATTACGAAAGCAAAGAATATTCGTCACTTATTGAAGAACAAACAGAAGTTTATACAAGATTAGATTTATTGGGTGCTTCGAATGTGCATGAAGAAATTGAAAAAATATTAAAAGGGTTGGGATTTGATCGCAAAGATTTTCAACGTCAAACTGCTGAATTTAGCGGTGGATGGCGCATGCGGATTGAATTGGCAAAATTGCTATTACAAAAACCGGATATTTTATTGTTGGATGAGCCCACCAATCACTTAGATATTGAAGCTATCATGTGGTTGGAAGAGTTTATGGAAACATTCGCCGGTTCGGTGATGTTAATCAGCCACGATAAAACCTTTTTGGATAGTGTAACCAATCGCACCATTGAAATTTCGAATCAACAAATTTACGATTACCGAACCAATTACTCACGGTATTTGGTGTTGCGCAAAGAGCGAAAAGAACAACAAGAAAACGCGGCTAAAAACCAACAAAAAATTATTGATCAAACTGAAATGTTGATTGATAGATACCGCGCTAAAGCCAGCAAAGCCGCTTTTGCCCAATCGCTCATTAAAAAACTCGATCGCATGGAAAGGGTGGAAGTTGATGACGATGATGCATCAAGTATGAATTTCCGATTTCCTGCACCGGCACACAGTGGAAAAATTGTTTTAACGGTTGATCATGCTTCAAAACATTACGGACCAAAACACATTTTTTCGGATGCCAATTTTATCATCACAAAAGGCGAAAAGATAGGATTGGTAGGCCGAAATGGGGAAGGCAAAAGTACCATGATGAAAATGATTGCCAAAAGAGTAGATTTCGACGGCAAAGTGATTATTGGTCACAGTGTATTAATGGGATATTTTGAGCAAGATCAAGAAGAAAAACTTGATCCCAAAAAAACAGTGTTTGAAACAATTGATGATGCGGCGGTAGGTGAGGTGCGAAAACAAGTACGCGGCTTATTGGGCTCCTTTTTATTTAGAGGTGATGACATCGACAAAAAAGTTTCGGTATTGAGTGGGGGAGAGCGCGGACGTTTGGCATTGTGTAAATTATTGTTGGAGCCTTATAATTTGTTGTTGATGGATGAGCCAACCAATCACTTGGACATTCGATCGAAAGACATTTTAAAACGTGCTTTGATTGATTATGAAGGCACGGTGATAATGGTGAGCCACGACCGTGATTTTATGAAAGGCATTTGTAACCGCTTGTTTGAATTCAGAGATGGGCACGTGAAAGAACATTTGTGCGACATTGAAGAATTTATGCAATTGCGTAAAGTAGAACGATTAAATGAATTGGATTTGGATAAAAAGGTGGTGAAGCAAGTTATCGTTGAAACCAAATCGAAAGAAGAAAAATCGGCTATTCAGGCCACTTTGGAAAAAGAGGCACAGCAAAAACAAATTCGTTCACAAATTAAAAAGTGCGAAGATGCCATTACAGCATTGGAAGAAAAAATCAAAATTTGCGATGATCAATTGGCCAACGCCGATGAATTTAATAAATTGATGAACGACAAAACATTTTTTGCCAACTACGAAAAATTGAAAAAAGATTTAGAAGTAGAAATGCAAAAATGGGAAGATTTAAATACGCAGATTCAATAATTTTTCTCGATTTATTCTTAACAAACAAGGCGCATGAATAATGTTAAGCCTCATCATCGCTATCGACATGTTAGCCAATTTAAGCAAACGGTGCAAAAACATCAAATTGCATTAAAACATAAAATGTGAGCGATTGTTTGGGTGAAAACATTTTTAAATATAAAGTTTAAAAGCCATTTAC
>JBAXXZ010000493.1:0-2172 GCA_037127575.1 Bacteroidota bacterium
GCAGAGGCGTCGGTGGTCGCTGATCGGGTGGTCGTCCTGGAGCCGGGGCCGGCTGGGGCGCACCTGCGCAGCTGAGGCGGTCGATGCCGTCGGCGAAACCGCGAAAGTGGCTCTGCTGCAAGCGAACAAAAAATTAAAAGCGTACAATCACCAAATATTTTACACATTGCCACCCACGGTTATTTTTTATCCAACTTAAGTAATACTACAGGCAATAAAGCCTTGGGAGTAGATATGAAGGCCGCAAGCGAAAACCCATTATTAAGAAGCGGTTTGCTTTTTGCGAATTGCGAAAATGTATTTGATGAAAATTACCATCCTGTGCTGCGTGGCGAAAATGGGGTCTTAACGGCCTATGAAGCAATGAATCTAAATCTTGATAAAACCGATTTGGTCGTTTTGAGTGCTTGTGAAACCGGACTTGGCAGCATTAAGCAAAGCGAAGGGGTGTATGGTTTGCAAAGGGCTTTTTTGATAGCAGGTGCCAAAAGCATTATTATGAGTTTATGGAGTGTTAGCGATGATGCCACAATGGAATTAATGTCGCAGTTCTATTCAAACTTTGCCAAAAGCGGCAATAAATCAATTGCTTTTTATGAAGCACTAAAACAATTAAAACTAAAATACAAACAACCTTTTTATTGGAGTGCTTTTGTTATGCTGAGTAAGTAATCTTTTTTTTATGATTCTGCTTATATTACAGTTTCTAAAAATGAATAACACCTTTATCAAAAAGCAAGTCTTACATTAAATTGACTGGTTGGTTGGCAATGTGTAATGCGCTTTACGCAATGATGCTTAGTTCCCAAAGTCGCACTACAACTAATTCGGCACCGTTTGATGCTTTGGCACTTACCAGCCTATAAAGTTGGATTAAGCCATTAACTTAAGGCGTATAGTCAATTTATCCTCTTATATTTGTATGAATAAGCTTTATGTTTGAACCTTACAATATAGCAAGCACAAAATACACACCTGAAATTAAATTTCATCACGGCATCCTTGAGATAAAAGGAGTTTCAGTACCCGAAAACGCTTCGAGTTTTTACGAACCACTTTATTCTGCCGTTGAGAAATACTGTAATGTGCCCAATTCAGAAACCACCATCAATATTTCCCTTTTTTACTTCAATACAAGCTCATTAAAATGTTTATTGGCACTTTTCAAACAACTTGAAAAAATTCACAACCATCCATCGAGAGTGAAAGTAAATTGGTATTACGATGCCAACGATGATGATTTTGTAGAGAATATAAATGTTTACAAAGAATTATTAAAAATTGACGGAGAAAGAAATTTTTCGGCAAATTTTAAATCTTTAAGAAAGATAAAAGAAACCGGACATCAATCCAAAACAAAAAACAAAACCCAAAGATTAAAAAATTTAGAAGGGTGTTTTGAAGCAGATATAGAAAAGGTGAAAAATAAAAATATCATATTAATAGACGATGTGATTACAACAGGAGCCACAATGAAAGAGGCTACGCGAGCGCTTAAAAAAGCTGGAGCGAAAAAAGTAGTAGGGTTTGCTTTGGGACATTAAACTAACTAGCGCTTTAAAAACTCACCTTGATAAGTGACGTAAGTGTATGAGTATGATTGTAAATTTAAATTTCTCAACTAGCCTTGAGATATTACCAACAGCACTGTATTACGAACCGAAACAATAACAATTTGAATAACCATCTTGATATTGATAGTTTGCCGTTATTTGATTATTGCAAGCATAAAATTGATAGTCATTAAAATATTTTCCACCACATTTAAACTTAGAACTTTCAGGTGTTGCTTGAGTATAGATATTATAACCATAATCTTCTGGAGTTGGGCCAGGATAAGGAGGTGGCCAACAGCTCGTTAAACACGAAGAAAGGTTTGGGATAAAAGAAATGTATTTATTTAAAACCAATTCATTATTAAGACCAGAGCCATTAAAAAGCCCTGTAGTGATAGCTGAGTAGCTCACATCATCTCCATCAAACGCATCTCCTTGAAATGGATATTTCCCTTTATCATTTCTATATAATTCAAATGCTGTTTTTAATCCAGGCAATTCGAAATCACCTTGGTCTGGATTTTCATCAAATGTAAATTTAGAATCTGAATTAAGAAATCAAATTTTTGCCTTACAAAAATGCAGTCAGTCAGTTTATGTTCCAAATAGTGGAAGT
>JBAXXZ010000494.1:0-2167 GCA_037127575.1 Bacteroidota bacterium
TCATAATAGCGACCAACATATAAAAACACTTTAGGAAATGCTTTTTCTTTATTGCTTTTGGTTTCTGTATAAATTTTATTGAATCGATCTAAATCGCAACAATAAAATCCTGTATGAATTTTGTTTGAAGAAAAACCCAGTTTTTGAAGGTATTTTTTTTGAATTTCGCCAGGAACCCAACCATGTGAAAAACGATTCAAAAGAAAGAATCGACTTAAAATACGGGCCACTTGTTGTTTTAAATCACCTCGCCAATGGGTGTCGCATGACATTACCGTTGGAATTTTTTTAGCATAAGGCTTAATGAGTTTTAAATAATCCTTATCCACCCAGCCGCTGCAAACAATTAAACCGGGATTTATCTCTTCTACCAAATTCTGCAGCTGTGCAAATGAATACGCTTGTTTATCGTAAATTTTTATTTTGTCAGAGAACTCAAAATTAAAGGGCGCTTCTTTATTTACCGGCCAGCGTATGATCTGCACCGAAGCCGATTTTGCCAGCTCCTCACAACATTTTAAAAAATAATCCGCTAATTCGGTGTATAAAAATAATACGGTCATCACACAATATTTACTTCCCTTTCAAGCTGAACCCCAAAGGTATCAAATACTTTTTTCATCACCATTGTCGATAATTCCAAAACATCGTTACCGCGGGCCTGATGTTTGTTAACCAGTACCAAGGCTTGCAATTGATGTACCGCCGCACCCTTGTGTTCGAAGCCTTTTAAACCACAATGCTCAATTAACCAACCGGCTGCTAGTTTATAATGGCCATTGGCCAAAGCATAAGCCACTATGTTTGGATGTGTTTCCTTTAATTGCAGGTATTTCTCAGCCGGCACCTCCGGATTTTTAAAGAAACTTCCTGCATTGCCCATCACCTTTGGATCAGGCAATTTACTTCGCCTTATGCGCATCACCGCTTCCGACACATCTTTTGCGCTCGGACTTTGAATTCCCAATTTATCCAACTCAGTTTGTATGGCACCATAAGAAGTATTCGGCAAGGGTTTTTTTGATAAACGAAAAGTTACCGAACAAATCAAATATTTGTTTTTGAATACATGCTTAAAAACACTTTCCCTATAGCCAAAATCACAGTCCGCTTTCTTAAACACCCGCATTTCGCCACTTTCCATCGAACAGGCTTCCAAACTATCAAACACATCTTTAATTTCCACACCGTAGGCGCCTATGTTTTGCATGGGACTAGCCCCTACACAACCGGGAATGAGTGATAAATTTTCCAAGCCATTTAATTGGTGATCAATGCACCATAACACAAACTCATGCCACACCTCGCCGGCTGCCGCTTTTACAAGCACATGCGCCTCGTCTTCCCCCACAATTTCAATGCCCTTTATCACGTTCTTAATCACCAATCCCTTAAAGTCTTGCGTGAACAAAATATTACTGCCGCCCCCCAAAATCAATTTAGCATTGTTTTGATAAACTGGCTCTTGCAGCAAATTTTGAAAGTCCTGAATGGAATGAATTTCAACAAAATGCTCACAAAAAGCCTCAATGCCAAATGTATTAAGGCTTTGCAGGTTAACGTGCTGCCGGATTAAACTCATGTAAACAAAAATAAATAAATAATTAGGGTGATTATTTTTAACTTTAAAGCAATATCAACAAAGCATTTGTTTACAAACAAAAAAATAGCACTGGTTAGCGTCATCAACGATTTAAATTCGGATGTGCGGGTAAATAAAATTGCACTGGCCCTGATTGAATGCGGTTACGGCGTGACCTTAATTGGCAGAGTGTTACCCCGGTCAAAGCCCTTTCAAGCCCAGGCATACAAAGGCCATCGCATGCGTTTGCTTTTTAAAAAGGGACCATTGTTTTATCTTTTTTTTAACCTGCGTCTTTTCTTTAAACTACTTTTCACAAAGGCACATTTGCTGTATGCCAATGATTTAGACACGCTTTTGCCGAATTACTTGGTCTCGAAAATAAAAGGCATTCCGCTCATTTACGACAGCCATGAATTGTTTTGCGAGGTGCCTGAATTACTGCAACACCCCATTAAACGCGGCATTTGGCTTAGCCTCGAAAAATGGCTTTTGCCAAAATTAAACCATTTGATAACCGTTAGTGTTGGCATTGCCACCTTTTACCAAAACAAATACCAAAAATCTTTTGCGGTGGTGCGAAAC
>JBAXXZ010000495.1:0-2164 GCA_037127575.1 Bacteroidota bacterium
AGAACTATACACTCCTGCCACCAACGACAATATTTATTTTACTGCCGACACACTCATTCCCGGTCCCAATGCACAAAGAGACGCTTGTGTTAAGGAGGCATGGGTTAAAGCCATCAAGGCGCATCCTTGGATATATTTTAAAAGCAGGGCCATCGGGTATATTTATTATTTAAAAATTAAAAACCGTTTGCCGGAACAGGCATATTGGAATGTGACTGTTTCAGTCATCAGAAATAATTACATTCCCATTGATGACCACCATACACCACTCACTCAAAAATTGTTGCGGCTTTGGAAATTTACCGAACGCCTTTTCTTTTTTGATGCTTGGTTTTGGCTATTACTAAATTGCATTTTGGCGGTTTTGTTTTACAGAAAATATATTGCACGTCGTAAATATTTGATGAAAGTGAATTTGGCCTTGCAGCTGACTTGCATCATTTATCAATTGGCGCAGTTTCCGGTATATCAAATTGATTTGGATTTTAGGTTTAGTTATTTGAACGAAGTGAGTTTTTTTGTAGGGCTCTTGTTTTACCTGAATGAAATTAAAAAGTCAGACATACGCGTTGAGGCAGATAAGTTGCCAAGTACGGGTTTGTTTTAAATTTTAAAAATTCTAATTGTTTTAAGTTTTTAAGGGCCGTGTTTCGCGCCAACGGAAAGATTTATCTTAAATGATTTTGTTTATAGGTAATTCTACTGTATTCATAGAAAGAAATCTGCGTGAGGGGCACGAAGGGCTTGGTTCTTTTGAAGCGATGCCTCTTTTATCGCTTCGCGAGAGGCAAAAATCAGCTATCACACAAGCCATCGCTTTTAAATACAAAAAGATTTTAACGAAAAATATTATTAGGCCGTTCACCAGTGGGGTGCTTACGTCGTTATTTGCTTATTGGGGGCACGCCCTAATATTTATACTTTTAAATTAATTACTTGAAAAAAATCCGCAGCCTTACAAACATGGCAATGGAAAACAGGGCTTGGAATAAAAGCGCGCCCCCGAAGTACAAAACAAATGGAGTTTTGCACCGGTTTTGTTACTTCGGGGGGCGCCCAAAAAAATAAAAAAAATAGCATAGAAAAACATTTTTTTGACCGAATGAATTATTGTGCGGATAATACCAAATTCAATGTTATTTTTGCAGTTCTAATTAAAAGAAACATGAAAAAAATTATAGCAATTTTAATAATGGTGTTGGGCTTCGGCACTGTTAAAGTTAAAGCCGATGAAGGCATGTGGCTGGTTCAATTAATAGGTGACAAAACCTACGCCGATATGGTGAAGCGTGGTTTGAAGCTTACCAAAGAACAGTTGTACAGCATGAACAAAAGCAGCATTAAAGATGCCATTGTTATTTTTGGCGGTGGCTGCACCGGCGAAATCGTTAGTAAAGAAGGTTTAATTTTTACCAATCACCACTGTGGCTATGATGCCATTGCTTCTTCGAGTTCAGTTGAGCACAATTATTTAAAAGATGGTTTTTGGGCCAAAACAAAAAAGGAAGAAATTCCTTGTCCAAATTTAAGTGTACAATTTTTAGTGAAAATTGAAGATTTAACGGATGCGGTAAAAGCCAAATTAAAAGACATTAAGCCAACAGATTATACCTCTAAATTACCTGGCATTTTAAATGAAATGTCGGGCCCTGTTGCCGGCGAACCTAGCTTGGAAAGTCGTGTGGCAAGCTTTTTTAAAGGCAATCAATTTTTAAAATTTACTTACGAGCGTTTTAAAGACATACGTATGGTGGGTGCCCCACCTGAAAGCATTGGTAAATTTGGCGGTGATACAGATAATTGGGAATGGCCGCGTCATACAGGTGATTTTTCAATTTTCCGTGTTTACATGGGTGCCGATGGTAAAGCCTCTGATTACAAAGCCGACAATGTGCCCTATGTACCTAAACATTTTTTACCTGTGTCGATTAAAGGTTTAAACGACGGTGATTATGCCATGATTTACGGTTATCCCGGTGGTACTAACCGTTATGAAACTTCATTCGGCGTGAAATTAAAAATTGACATTGAAAATCCAAGTTTGGTGAATTTGCGTGATGCCCGTCTAAAAAGTATGATGGCTGAAATGGTGAAAGATCCTGCCACTAAATTACAATTGGCAAGTTCGTATGCCGGTATTGCAAACTATTGGAAGTTTTTTGAT
>JBAXXZ010000496.1:0-2161 GCA_037127575.1 Bacteroidota bacterium
GATGATTACCTTTTTCATAGCGGCCTTAAAGATACTTCAATTATGTTTTGATGAAAATAAAAAATCTAAAATTTAAATAACAAATGCGGGTGAATTACCCTAATAGCGTTTTTTGGTGCGTCGAATTTTTCTATTCTTGCTAAAATAGCCTGTGTTTTTTCGGGTTTGGAAGTTGTATCGGCCCTTAATCACGTAACTGTACGATACATTTAATGCCATAAAAGCATCTTTGTTTTTCTTTTCGCCCCGCTTATAGCCCCAGTTGTGGGCGGCGTAGGCTTCAGGATTGGCAGCTATATCTGCTGCACTCAATTCATCTTTGCGGATAATTAAGCCACGCATATACTCATTGCCCGGATCCTGCGGATAATCACCGCTAATATCATCCAAATAATCGGTAAAAGTTTTGCGGTAATTGAGCTCTACACCCAAACGGTGACGCTTGTGTATGGTAAAATAAGCGCCTACGCCCATGGGAATATCCAACACATAGTGTTTGTATTTTACCCCTTCGGTAGCCAATGGTTGTAAAGGCACCCATATACCTTTGTAAAGTGTTTTTGGATTTGAATAAAAGCCGCCTAAACCGGCAAATGCATATAATTTAAAACTGTTTTTAAAACGGTATGTGCGGCCAATGTCGTTGTTTTCAAAAAGGGTATAATGGTAAGTGAGGCCAAAATCGTAAATGTCATTCCTGAAGTTAAAATTGCGAAAACGACGTGATGGATTAAGCGATAATTTATCATCTCCTTCTAAACGGATATAATCTACAGCAAAACGCAGTGCCCCTTTGGGATTCATCTTGTAACGCACAAAACCACCCACATTCCAACGGGTTTTGGCCAATTTCATGTCGCTGATAAACTTTCTTCCTGTACCTGCGCCGCCCCCAATATCACCCAAATAATTGGTTGCACCCAAAGTGCCGCCAACATCCCAAGCATACTGGGCCTTAGCAGTGCCAAAGCATAACACTGAGAAAATTATCAGACATAAATGTTTCATTTCCGCAAGAATTAACAAATATAGGAAAAAATAGCAATTACCTGCCTTTGGGGGCTTTCTAATTTTTTAAGTATTCTCAATTAAAACACTTAATTTCAAAAAAAAATACCACATGTTGAACAGAGTTTGTCACTTATTTGGCATCGAAAAACCAATCATTCAAGCAGGCATGATTTGGTGTAGCGGCTGGGAATTGGCCTCTGCCGTTAGTAATGCAGGGGGCTTGGGCATCATCGGTTCGGGAAGCATGTATCCCGAGGTGTTGCGCAGCCATATTCAAAAATGCAAATCGGCCACTACCAAACCTTTTGCGGTAAATGTGCCTTTATTGTATCCCAATATTGAAGAACATATTCAAATAATTATTGCGGAAAAAGTACCCATTGTGTTTACTTCGGCCGGAAATCCAAAAACGTATACTGCCAAGCTGAAAGCCGCCGGTATTGTGGTGGTGCACGTGGTGAGTGCCTTAAAATTTGCCCTTAAATGTGAAGAAGCCGGTGTGGATGCCATTGTGGCCGAAGGTTTTGAAGCCGGGGGGCATAACGGTCGCGAAGAAACCACCACCATGGTGCTCATTCCGCAAATTAAACAACACATTTCAATTCCCATTATTGCCGCAGGTGGCATTGCTAACGGTTCGCAAATGGCGGCCGCCTTCGCCTTAGGTGCTGAAGCGGTTCAAATTGGCAGCCGTTTTGTGGCTAGCCTTGAAAGCAGTGCCCACCAAAATTTTAAAAATGCCGTAATCAATACCAATGAAGGCGATACCCAACTTACCCTGAAACAACTTACACCGGTGCGTTTAATTAAAAACGATTTTTTTAAACGGGTGGATGAAGCCGAAAAAAGTGGGGCCGATAAAGATGCCCTCAACGCACTTCTGGGAAGAGCCCGCGCCAAGAAAGGCATGTTTGAAGGTGATTTAATTGAAGGCGAACTCGAAATAGGGCAGGTGAGTGCCATGATTAAAGAAGTTTTACCGGCAGCCGATATAGTGGATGAAATTTATAAGGAGTACATTCGTACCATCAATCAAATGACACAGTTATTGCAGTAATGCCCCATATAATACCATATTAATTGCCATGATAAAATTCGAAAAATTTGTACTTAAAAATAATTTAAAAGTGATTGTGCACAGCGATAAAAG
>JBAXXZ010000497.1:0-2155 GCA_037127575.1 Bacteroidota bacterium
GTGATTTTGAAGGCATGGTACAAATTGTGTTGTACGATGATTTTGTTTTTGCTGACGGCGCACAAAAATTAAATGATTATGTGTGGGTGACTTATACACGCAGTAATCCAAGTCATGATATATACGGCGTGAACGAAAATACAGAGAATAAACACTGGGCTTGTGAAGCACCCATGATTATTGATGCGCGCAAAAAACCACATCATGCGCCTGAATTAAAAGTAAAAGAAACCACGGAAGAAAACATTAAACGCTTTTTTGAAAAAGGTGGCGCTTTGGCAGCATGGGCATAAACGATTTACAAAAATTAAATCCATTAAAAGAAGCAAGTGCGAAACCACAAACTTGGTTGATGGCGGGATTGTTGCTGTTGCTGCTGGGCATGGTGTTGGTGCTTCGGTATCAGGTGTTCAATGAATTGAGTATGCATTATGTGGATTCGGATCAACCATTTATGTGGGCAGGGGCCATGGATTATGCATCGGGGATATTTTATGAGCCAAGATTTTACGGACAGAATTACAATACTTTTTTTGAAGCACTTGTAGCGGTTCCATTTATTTGGTTGGGGATGCCCGTATACAAGGCTTTGCCATTGGCTACACAAATTTTGTTTGTGTTTCCATTTGTGTTTGCGGCAGTGTATTTATTTGTGGTTGGAAAAAAACCGGCGGCATTGTGGGTGCTTTGTATTTTGTTGTGTATGCCAACGGCTTTTGATATCATGAGCAGTTTGCCAAGGGGATTTGTAGGCGGTATTTTTTTCTGTAGTTTTTTTATTTTATCGTTTCATCAACCAAACAATCGTTTTTATTTGGCCATCAATTACAGCCTGCTGGTGATTGGTTATTTTGTTAATCCAAATTCTGTATTAATCAGTTTGCCATTTTTATTGTATGTGTATGCCTTTCATTTTCGGCAAAAGTTTTTTTATTATTTGTCAGCCCTTATGTTGTTGTTGTTTGTGTTGTTGAATTATGTGTTCGACGGTTTTTACCAAAGGCATCCTGAATATGTGATTTACGGCTATGCGCACAGTTTTTCATGGCAGTTTTTTATTGAGAACATCAAGCACTTGGATCAAACTTTGGGTTATGTGGGTTTTTTAAGTGAAGGAAGGAGTGTGGTTTTTTTATTGACGTTGGCTTTCATGCTTTATTATTTGTGGCGCCATAATTTGCGGGCCTTTTGGGCCTTTGTTGTTTTTTTGTTGGTGATGTTGTTGAGTTTTTTTTCGGGCAAATCGCGCGATGGTGTGGTATGGCCTTGGTATGCTTACAGCCGTTTGTTTATAGGGGCGCCAATGGTATTTTATTTGTTCATTGGCATTTTTAAATTTAAAGGCATCCGTTTAACATTGTTGCTTGTAACATTAAGCGTGTTTTTTTCGGGTTATAAATACACGCAATTTAATACAAATTTAAAGCGCTTAACAGACGAGAAATTATGGAACGGTGTGCATTTGGTGTCGATGCCTTCGGTTTTGGATGCTGTTAAATTGTACCACGGTGTATGTGATAAAAACGGCGTTGATTTTTTACTTATTTCGAACGGCTTTTGGTTGAATACTTTTTTGGATTACGGTGGTCCTGCCATTGATCCGCACTTTCCTCAAACATACGAAACGCGGGCTGAGCGACGACAATGGGTGCGTAAAAAAATGGATGATAAAATTGTGAAGCGCTTTGTTTTTATATCGGCCATTTATGATTTTGACCAAAAGGTACAGGGTGCTTTTCAACTAAAACGTTTAGATGATTATGGATTGTATTTGGTGGAGAACAATTCATTAAGCACCAAACAATTTATTGCTTTGGCAAATAAAACGGAATTAAATTAGAACACTAAAAACAACAGAAGATGCGTGCAGAATTATTAACCATAGGAGATGAAATTTTAATCGGACAAATTACCAATACCAACAGTGTATGGATGGCACAACAGTTGAATCAAATGGGTGTAAAGGTTTGTCACATGGCCAGTGTGGCCGATGATGAAACGGCAATAGTAAATGCTTTTGATGCAGCTGCCAAGCGTGCTGATTTTGTTTTTATTACTGGCGGATTGGGTCCTACCAAAGACGACATCACCAAAAAAACTTTTGCCAATTATTTTGATGCACCCTTGGAAGAGAACCAACAAATATTGGACGATG
>JBAXXZ010000498.1:0-2152 GCA_037127575.1 Bacteroidota bacterium
TCTTTATTACCAGCTATGCCACAAACAGGATAAATAAGGTCTAATTTGTAAATCGCACTAATTAAAGCCCTAGCCTGCAAAACTACCTGGCCTTCATCGCCAGGACATTTATTGGCCAAATTAAAAAGATGAAGACTGTCATCAGAATTATATGAGCCTATTGTGTAATAGTGAATAAGAATTTCGTAAAAATTTTTGTAATTGGTTTCTATAATATTTGAAGGTATGACACTAGATAGAATGGATTGAGCATTGATTAAATCGCCCATCATAAGTTTTTCTTCCACAAGATTTAGTTGGCCCATGTTTGTGCCTTGTAAATTCAAATAAAAATTGATGTAGCTTGTATCACTGTTTCTGACACTATCATTTAGATGCAAAAATCTATAACCTCCATTTTGAGCAATATAAAGGTCAAAGGCATCTCCAAAATTTAAACCAGTTGGTAGATTAAAAATTTTATTATTAGGAGCATTGCCGCATTGATAATCACCTGCATTATTTGAAATAGTTATAGTGTTGCCCGAGGCACTATAAAATTCTTGTGGCGTTACAGATCCCCCTCCAAAATTATTTGGTAAGATGGTGTTTCCATTATTTCGAAAATATATTAAAGAATTTTGGCCATAACTATTATATACAAATGTACCATAATTAGTTCCTGTCCAAGTAGCGCCCAGCCATTGATTGTTCGAAGCGGTGAGGTTATCGCCCTGTATGCCCATAATTCCACCGTTATCGAGCATTAGTCCTACACCTAGATTCTGCATTTTATTGCCCATCCAAATGCTATTCGGGTTTGTGCTATTGAAAACAAAGCCGTTTGGTGCATCGTGCAAAAAATTGCAGGTAACACTTGGCGATTTTAAACCGGTGTTTTGAATGCAATCAACCAAACTTAGGAGGTTATTAGTTGTGTTTGTTGAATTCAATGTATTATTGCTAACACTGCATTGGTAGTTAATGTTATTGGCAGAAGTAACATTCAATAGTTCAATTCCGGTTTGTTGGCCACTCAGTTGACCGGTTGTCGGTGCATCAATAAGTTCAATAGTATTGTTGTTAATTTCAGTTTTAAAACCCACTAAGCCATTATAAGTGATACCTCTAAATGTGTTTTTAATGTTATTATTATTGATAAATGCGCCTGTGATCAAGGGAGAGGTATTATATACCGGCATAAAAACCGGCGATGCATTTGGGCAAGTTACAATAATGGCTTTATTCAAAAAGTTATTTATTGGAATGCTGCCACTTTTAACGGCATTAAGTGTATTTTGTTCAATTGCAAGTTTTTGGGCAAAAATTCCCCAACCGGGTGCTTGTTGGGGCGTGTTGCTGCCTGTATTTATTGGAGGTAAATAATATGAAACAAGTGGTATGAAAATGCCTGTACGTAAATTATAAAATTCATTTTTTGTTATATGATACATAAATCTATTTGTACTGAGTAAAATACCATTGTCACCTTGAGCAACATAAGTTCCTGATGAAAGTGAATTGATATTGTGTGAACTTGAGAAAACGTTTTTTTCAATATTAAATTTCCATAAATTTTCAGCATAAACACCAGTATGGCAATCATAAAATAAATTTGGATTACTGGTATTTGACGGAGTCATATATAAACCATAGAGGGCTCCTGTTGAACTGTTTGTGCTCAAAATTGCCTCACCTCCATGCCAATAATTGGCATTTGTACCATTACCATAGCTCGCCATGTAATGCTGTGTATTCTGAAAAACATTGTTAGTTATTGTCATGTTCCCTGCACTAATATTTATGAATTGGCCATGGTTGTCGAATAAATTAAAATCGCCATTCGGTGGTGAAAGTTCAAAACCATAAAAAATGTTTGCTGTATAATTGTTAGGTGAAATCATTAAAGAACCAATATTATTTGAGAGTATTGCTGTATTTGAAAATTCATTTTGAAATGGACTAAGAAGTGTTGTAACAGAAAAATTGTTCATTAAGTATGGTGAGGAAAGAACACTATTTGAAATAGTTGAAGCAAATCGCAAATTATATGGACTTGATGAAGTTGTTGAAGTTTGGGGCCAAATGGAAGTGGTTGGTGCAAGAGAAAAATCCCTACAGGTGAAAACACATCGTTCAATTTTAAAAGGATAGGGTGTAACTGTGTGTTGAT
>JBAXXZ010000499.1:0-2145 GCA_037127575.1 Bacteroidota bacterium
GTTCAACAAGGAAGCGTTGCCGCAAATTGAAAATCCAAGTGCCACCGAAGGGCTTGGCACAGGTAATAACGAAACTTCGTCTAAATAACAATATACGGAATGAGGTATAGACAAGCCTAATGAATTTGTCTTTGCGGAATTTATCCCTATGATAAGAGAAGAGTGGTTATTAGTTATTGAAGGGTTAAAAGTAAAAGTCTGACTTACCTGAGTCCAGCTCGAGGTTGCAGGAATTGTGAATTCTGCTATTACATTTAAATTGGCAGGATAAATGCCGGTAGCTAAAAATGGAAAAATTGAATTAGTACATACCGTCACGACAATTGAATTACCACCCTGATTATTCAATAACAAGGAGCTAAGAGGGTTTTGAACAATCATTGAAAACCTGTATGAGTTACCTGGTACTAAAGGAGCGGAAATATTGTTTTTAATAATTTGGTTACCGTTAGGGCTTAGCGTACTGTATTTAAGGGCAACAACTTTATCGTTGCCCGTTCCATTAAAACTATTTACTACTAATGGAAAAGTTCCAATTGTGTTTGAGTTTAAATTATAAGAATTACCTGTTGAACAATTTCTTGAAATCAAAGAAGCGTTGCCATTATGATTATCCCAACAACTAATGATTGCCCCTGTGAATGAGTTTATTGGACCACAACCAGTATTCCCAAAGGTGCTTTCAAATCCGCCATTTTGCACAAGGTTACAGGTATTAGGTGGATTGCAATTTTGAGATGAGAAATAAACAAATATGTAAGTCGCGTTGCCGGTAATATTGTTTCCATCTTGCGGGTAGTACTTTAGAATAATAAGCCCTGAGCCTTGTGCCGCATTGATTATTAGGCTTGATCCACTTATTGATGTAGTTACCGGGTTTACAGTGTTGTTGTAAATTACTTCAACCCCTCCACACCCAATTGAAAGGCCCGAAGAAGGATAGTCATTTGCCAAAATAGAATATGTTGGAATTGATATACTTGATGTGTTTGTTGTAAATGTATACAATCCATTATAAATGCCATCATTGATGCCAAAAACAGTTGATGTTGTAGCGCATGTAAATCCACTATAAGTATGGAAGCTTAAAGTACCGTCGATTAGTGCAGTGGGAGTACTCTGATAAACTCCTGTTAAACTATAACCGAGATTACAAAGTACTTCATATTCCTGGCCCTTAAGGTATCTTTTAGTGAAACAACCACCGTAGCCTGAAGCATTCGCCATAACAAAATACATATTGTTTAAACCCGGTGATGGAGGGCTTGGCGTACAGGTGCCAGGAGGGGACGGGGGGGTATAAGAAGCGCTGGCACACATGTCCTCAAAATGACTTAAACTGCTTGACGACTCGAAACAATTTGGGGTGTAAACTTTTAAATCAAGATTAAAACTGCTATAATGCACCGCATTTGAGCAAGTAGTTATATCTGTAATACATCCGCTGTTTGTAGAATTAATAACACTAATAGGAACAGCAAAAGTTAAACTATTGTTTGGGCAAGCCGAAGATGTTGGTACAATCAGAGAATTGTATGAAGGGTCAGTCAAATAAGTATTGTACCTTGTGTAATAATTGTTATTAGCCCCATAAATTGAAACACCTGTTGAACCGATCAAGCTCGCGATTCCAAGCATATGACAAATTTCATGAAGCAAAAAGGTATAGGCATCATACTGTCCATTATTTGGTAATGCTGTAATATCCCAATTAAAAGATTGGTTTGGATTAATACTCACATAACCATGATAAAATGAATTTACATTTGTAATACCTGTACTATTGGAAGAAAAAGTGGTTGGTATGTAAAGGTATGGGTCAAAACCTGTTGTTATTGCTTTATAAACTTGTCCGTCGATTATGCCCTGATTGGGATTTGTTGCATTCGGAGGGAATAGGTAAAAGGAATTCGCTGCCATTACCAAGCTAGTGCTTACTCCCCCGCCAACAAATATATTAACCCGACTATTCGTTACGTTAATGGAAGTATTTGTTAAAGGAGAAGAGACAAAAGCTGAAATATCCTTAAAAATTTGACAGATCAAAGTTTGAGTGGCAGTACTTTGAAAAAGTGTCCAAGTCTGATCCATATAAATATTAAAGTAGCCAGCGCTGCAACTTATGGTTGGAAGCGAACTTATGCT
>JBAXXZ010000500.1:0-2144 GCA_037127575.1 Bacteroidota bacterium
ATTGAGAATTATAAAAAATGGCAATCGCTCGATCTAAAACAAGCCAAAGAAAACACCATTAAACTCATTGATAAAGCCCACGAACAAGATCTGCCTTATTTAGGTATCGATTTTCACGATCGTTATTTTTCGCATGCTTTTAAAACCTGGCTCGACTGGTACATGTGGCTGGTTGATTATTTAAAAACCAATAAAATTGACTTTGTGAATTTTAAAATGGCTATTGATGAATTAGAAAAGAGTCCTTCTGTTTAATAACATAAAAAGCTTACTTGTTTTTTGTCAGCCAGCGAATGATGCGTCGGCAATCGGCATGTTTCCATGGACTCACCATATCCACCAAATGACCATCTTCATCAATCAGGTATTTTTGGAAATTCCATGTTACCTTCGAACGCATCACACCATTCTCCGTTTTTGATGTCAACCAGCGATAAATGGGATGCTGGGCCTCACCCTTCACCACAATTTTCTCCATCATTAAAAAAGTAACACCATAATTGCGTTCACAAAAATCCTTGATCTCAGCATTATTCCCCGGGTCTTGTTTGGCAAAGTCATTACTTGGAAAACCAATAATGATTAAACCCTTATCCTTATACGTTGCATGTAATTTCTGCAATTGTTTAAATTGTGGCGTGAGTCCGCATTTGCTGGCTGTATTTACAATGAGCATTTTTTTGCCTTTGAAATTTGCCAATGACAGCACCTGCCCATCCATGCCGGTAGCACTGAATTGGTGAATACTACTCAGGGCCTGACCTTTTAAAAAAGAAGGCAATTGAAAAAAATGTAAAAACATAATTACTACACTAACAATAGGTTTCATTGGATTGTTTAAATTTAAGCCAAAATACCGGTATTTATTATGCAAACGATCTGGAAAGGCGAAATCACAACACAATTTGTGAATGATCTGAATAAAAACACCATGGGTGAATTTATGGAAATTAATTTCACCGAAATTGGTCCAAATTTTATGAAAGCCACTATGCCGGTTAACCATAAAACCAAACAACCATTCGGACTTTTGCATGGCGGTGCCTCCGTGGCGCTTGCCGAAACCATTGGCAGTGTGGCCAGTTTATGCGTGGTTAATCGTGAGTTTTTTATTGGTCTTGGCATGGAAATCAATGCCAATCACATAAAACCCGTAACAGAAGGTTTGGTTACTGCGGTTTGCACTGCCATTAAAACAGATGGAAAAGTCCATATTTGGGAAATAAAGATCTACGATGGAAAAGGCGATCTGTGTTGCTTAAGTCGCTTTAGCTGTATGATTGTTCCTAAACCACGTTAGATTTAATTAACCTTCATAAAATTAAAGAGGCTATTAAAAAAATTACATTATTTTTGTTGCAGTTTAAAAAGTAAAATCAAATGAAAATTTCTAAAAAATTAATGATTCTAGGTATTGGCTCGCTCCTACTAGTTTCATGCAGTGGTAATAAAGATCACGACAACACCAATGAATCGGCTGATTCAACGGCGCTTGAGACAAAGGATACAATATCCTATACAGCGAATGATACCACGAAATTTAAATTCGATTTCGCCATTGCCAATATTCCTTCACCTGCAAATACGCTTCAAGATATTGGTAAGTGGGGTGTGGTATATGACAATTCAATATTAAATGACACGAAAAAATTGACGCACTATACTACCGAGTTTGAGCGCAGTATAAACTTAGGCGTTTATAATATTGATATGGCTTATGCCATCGCCAATGATAATGGGGTTGATGTTTTACAATACATGAAAAGCGTTTTAAATTTAAGTGATGCCTTGGGTTTAAAAGGCGCCATGAATGCCATGGTTGGTAAACGTGCTCAAGAAAACATAAATAACAAAGATAATATAATAACTTATCTTAAAAATTCTAATGAAGAAACTTCTAATATTTATGAAAATATAGATGATTTCAAGGTTTTATCTAGTTTAACATTGTTAACAAAAATTCAACCATATCAAAAACTTCTTATAAAAATTTTAGAATCGGAATCTGAAAAAAGTGAAGAACTAAATACTTCAATCAATTTTGAAATTCGAATAGATAATTCAATGTTGCAACCGATTACTAGATGGATTAACAGTCAAGGTCGTAATGAAACAATTGATTATATAAACAAGTTAATAGATAT
>JBAXXZ010000501.1:0-2135 GCA_037127575.1 Bacteroidota bacterium
CATAGAAGTAGAATTAAAACGCATCGAAAAACAATCGGGTAGCGCACTTTATAATTTATTATACCGCATTGATGTCAGCGAATTACAAATAAAAAATTATTTAAAAAACAATTCGGAATTAAGTTACGAATCAGCCTTGGCCGAATTAATCATCAAAAGAATTTTACAAAAGGTTATTTTTAAAAAACGTTACTCATCCTAATATGCAAATAATAGTTCGAAAAGGCCGTGAATCAGATATTGCAGCCACTTTAAATTTAATTCGCGAATTGGCACATTTTGAATTGGCGCCCGATGAAGTGGAAGTTACTGAATCGCAAATGCTTAATTGGGGCTTTGGTCAAGAAAAAATATTTGATTTTTTTGTTGCAGAAAAAAACAATACTATACTTGGAATGGCTTTGTATTACTACAAATATTCAACATGGAAAGGTAAATGCATTTTTTTAGAAGACATCATTGTCACCAAAAACGCCAGGCGCGAGGGCATTGGTAAATTGTTGTTTGACGAAGTTTTAAAAGTAGCAAAACGCGAAAAAGTGAAACGCCTCGAATGGCAAGTGCTAAACTGGAACACCGATGCCATTGCCTTTTACGAGAATTACAATGCCAACTTAGACAATGAATGGTCGAACGGTAAATTAGTTTACAATCAAATTCAAGCTTTTAATCTTGATCAGTAGGCACCAAACACTTAGGGATGTTCCAAGTGTGTGGATATTTTTTTAACTGAATTAAATGGCCCTCACAATCGAGGTATTCACCTTTTTTATTTCTTTTCATTTTCAAAGCAAGGCCTTGATTAATTTGTTTAATCACCATGTCCGATAGGGCTTGTAAACTTAACGACACATTCTTTTTTCCAATTGCAAAGCCTATTTCATTGTTGTATAAATCCATCACAGTGCTTAAACTGTCGGGTAATTCGCCGTTTTCGTTGATTGAATTTTGAAAGTTTCGGTAATTTGATTTTTCATGCAATTCTCCCAATCGCCTTATCTTTTTTAAATTTATTTTTTGAGCAAATGCAGCCATCATAAAGCAATGGCGATAGGCATCTAAACTTCCTCCTGAGGCATACTTATCCAGAATCGAATCTTTTGCCGTTTGCTTGTAAATAGGCAAAGCGGATTTGTAAATTTTTTTAACCTGCGCAGCTGCCAAAGGATGAGTTAACGCCCATATTTTCTCGTCAGCGCCGGTATTAACACTTTGTGCTAAAGCGCATTGTGCCAAAAAAAACAAACAAAAAAATCTCATCGTATTACTTTAACAAGTTAAGGATTCTTTTAGAAATAAACATGCGCTTGTTTAAAGCTAAAATTCTAGACCCTCGGTTCAAATCACGATTGTGATAAGTTTGTAACATGAATTTAGGTCGAGATTTTTTTAATGCTATCACGAAAAAACGCGCATATACTTTGGTTGAAAGCATTGGCGACTTAAAAGATAAATTATCAGCAGGCAGCAAATTAACATACGAGGAAAAAACGGCCATCAATAATTATGAACGATACAAAGCCAATGTTTTAAATGCTGAGCTTGATGAAGAAAAATTCCAAAACAAATACAAACAAATGCAAGTAATTGCCAATCTTGGCGATTGGCGTGAATTCTTAAAAGAGGAATATTTCTAAATTCCATTTTTTTTCCGCAAATCCTTTTAAAATGATTAACTTTGGCCTTCAAAAATTTTAAGGCATGAACGTACAAACATTAGGACAGTTTATCATTGAAAAGCAAGCTGATTTTCCTTACGCAAAGGGTGAATTATCGCGTTTGTTGCGCGATATAGGTATTGCAGCCAAAATTGTAAACCGTGAAGTAAATAAAGCGGGTTTAGTAGAAATTTTAGGTGAAACAGGTGAAACCAATATACAAGGCGAGCGCGTAAAAAAATTAGATGTATTTGCAAATGATCAATTTATTGCGGCATTAAAAGCGGGTGGTGAAGTTTGTGCCATCGCAAGTGAGGAAAACGACGAAATTATTCCCATCGATTCTGAAATTTCAAAAAGCGCAAAATATGTAGTGGCCATGGATCCATTGGATGGTTCATCAAACATTGATGTAAATGTTTCTGTTGGTACCATTTTTTCGGTATACCGTAGAACCAGCTTAAGCGGTCCTGGTAC
>JBAXXZ010000502.1:0-2135 GCA_037127575.1 Bacteroidota bacterium
CATTAAATCATTCATGGCATCTTTTGCTGCAATGGTGCGTTTATTGGATGTTTTACGTTTTACAAAATTGTCGGTTGTGGTGGTCAATAATATGGTGGTTTTTGGGCTGGCTAGCCGAATCATGGTAATTAAGCTGTCATAATTATCGATATAATTATCTTTTTTAAACGATTTTGATTGTGTGTCATTCACACCCAATGAAATAATGACCAAGTCTGGCCGCAGCGTAGCCAATTGTTTAACAAATAATCCGCATTTTAAAAATGATGCGCTTGATGCACCATTCATGCCAAGGCCTGCTAAATAAAAGCCATTGGCATTTGTGTTTTCAATGCTGAAGCCGTAGAGCATAAAATCCTTATTAATGGTATCTTTTCTAATAACTTTAAAAGAAACTGAATCGATTGCACTTGAAAAATTAAAGAGCGTAAAACCATTGGCTTCGTCATCAATTCTATCTACACTTCGGATATTGTTATTACTTAACTCGAATGAAAAGCTTTGATTAAAATTATGATACACTTTTATTCTATTAAACAAACTGCAATAAGATTTGTTGGTGAGCGCTACGCCAAAAACGGAAGCAGAATCATTGTTTGTAACACTCATGCAATTCATGCCAAGATTAGGGCAAATGTCTTTTCCTATTGCCCAGCATTTTTTCCATTTTCCTTTTGAAAAAGAACGTGCATAAGGCTGGCCATTGGTATGTGCTATTTGATAAGGAAACACAAAATAACCACCACCGTTAGTATTAAAACTTTTTTGCAATTCAGTGTCAAAAGTGTTGCTCCAGGTGCCACCTTGTACATGCGAACCGCCGATATGCACAACGGTAATTTGGTGTATACTATTTTCCTTTAGCTGATTTAATTTATGGCACAATAATTCAAAATTAGCATTGGCATTGGTGTAATGCAATTGGTTTTGGTCGGTGTGAATAAAGGGGTAATTTTTTAAATCTTGGGCCTTGGCATAAGGCCAAAAAAATTGAACAAAACAAAGGCAGTAAACTATTTTAAAATATTTGTATGCTAGAATTTTCAAGGGCTATTTTTTGGATAATTTGTAAGCGTTATAATCGTTGATGAGTGCAGTGTACAATAATGTGGCAATCTTTCTCGCGCCTTGTGGACTAAAATGAATATAATCAGTTGAAGCCAAATTTTGATCTACCCAACTAGGCATACTATTTTTACCACCCATACAATCGTACATATCAAAAAATGCACAATCACTTTCAAGAACTGCCTTTTTTAATGCATTTCGAATGTCTTCCAAAAATGGGTAGGTAACATACGAGGTACCCTGCTTCATTGACATATCAGAAGGCCCAATAAAAAGTATGCTTGTATTTGGGGCCAATTTTTTTACAATGGCAATTTGGTTTTTAATGTAATTGCCGTAATTGGCGGCCATTGTAGCATCTTTAATGGAAGGTAAAACATTTCCTCCAAATTGTAAGATGATTAATTTCACGTTCAAATAATAAAAAAAATCTTTTAATTGTTGCGCATTGATTTGATGAAAAAAAGTGCCGCTGCTGCCTCTTAAGGCAATGTTATCAATGTACACACCTTTTTCGCTTTCAAGTGAAAGGCCGTAAAAATTTGGTGAATCTTTACCGGAAAATTTAAAGGTATGTGATAAGGAGCCCAAACCCACTTGATATTCCATTACATTCATTAAGCCCCCCGCACTAATGCTGTCAGCTGCAACCAAGGCCGGACCATCGTAAAACTCAGTCCATGTTTTTGTTTTACTGCCACCATAAAATAGTTTCACTTTTTTATATGCCATTGCGTTTGAACCTCCAAGTTTAGTGGTTGACACCATTAAGTTTGATGAAATGTAATCACTGGTATCATATATTTTTTTTGGTTCAGTAAACCGAGTGAAACCGGCCATAACTCCAAAATTGTTATGGGTAATGCGTTCATCCTTCATTGTAAAAACACCATAACGATCCCAGCCCGGTCCGTTTACAATTTTATTGGTCACACTTGGAGAAATAGGCATAAGGGAAATGAGTCCCGGCCCTGAGCCGCCGAATAAAGCTTGAAATTTCAAACGTAAGTAATCAGTAATACGATCGCCTTCTATTTGGCTGTCACCATAATGCAACACCCTAATAG
>JBAXXZ010000503.1:0-2121 GCA_037127575.1 Bacteroidota bacterium
CTTTTAAAGGATATGGTCAAACCACAGCTGCCGCTAAAGCACAAGGTGTTGGTGCAAATGTTACTGTTCGTGGTGTTGTAATCAATGGGTCTGAATTGGGCATCATTCGCTACATTCAAGACAATACAGGCGGTATCGCTGCATATGGAAGTCCATGCGCTATTTTAAACAAGGGAGATTCGGTTGTGATTTCAGGACCACTGACAGAATTTTATAACCTTTATGAAATTTCTCCGCCGGTTGTAAATGTTATTTCAAATAATGGAAAATTGTTTGCGCCTGAAGTAGTGACACCTGCTACGTTTGGTGAAGCGCATGAAGGCAAATTAATCAAAATATTGAATTGCACATTTAATGCAACAGGTAACTTTTCTACAACCGCAACCAATTATACTGTAACTTCTAACAGCCAAACATTTGCTGTTCGCAGTAATACTTTATTGGCAGGAACTCCTATTCCTACCGGCACTGTAAACATTATTGGTGTGGGTTCACAATTTTGCGGTCCTCAAAGTTCTTCAGGTTGTACCACAGGGTATCAACTTTTACCTAGAACAACCGCAGATTTTGTTTTGCCATCAGTAACAGGTTTAAATGAATTCACGCAAATTTTGACATTAAATGTTTTCCCAAATCCAAGCAGCAATACCATTCATTTTACAACAAATAATGAAGAACCAACTGCCTTTGTTTATATCACCGATATTTTGGGTCATTGTGTTTATACAAGTGAAGAAAATGTTTCATCAGTCGACATTGGTGCCATGCCTAAAGGGATTTATTTAATCCATTTACGTTCTAAAAATAACATTTACCAAGGTAAATTTATTAAAGAATAAAAGCCATAGTTGCTTTCAATTATCACACATCCATTTTTATTTGACCATTACTGTCATTGATCTTAGTATTTATTATTGGGTAAAGACAAAACTGAAATTCATGAAAAAAAAATTATTCATTCTTTTAATCACGTGCTTCTATAATTTCAATTTAAAATCGCAAGATGCCACGCAAGGTATTAAGCATGAATTAAAAGGAAGTTTACTTGATCAAGTAAGCAATGAGCCATTAATGGGCGCTTATATTACTTATGAAAACGGCAAAGGTGTGGTTTCTGATCGCAATGGGAATTTTAGTTTAATGCTTGGTGATGGTGATTATACACTTACGATTGGGTATCTGGGATATGGTACACTAACACAAGTTGTTAATGTGAATGGCAGCCCTAAAACACTGGAACCAATTCTATTAACCGCGTCAACAGATTTAAATGAAGTTGAAATTGTGGCAGATGTCGCCAAGTCACGTGAAACCCCGATTGCTTATTCAGATGTTTCATCAAAACAAATAAACCGTGAATTGGGCTCAAACGACATTACCATGTTAATGAATTCAACGCCAGGTGCCTATGCAACACAACAAGGTGGAGGTGCAGGAGATTCACGCGTAAATATTCGTGGCTTTGATCAGCGTTATATTGGTGTGTTGGTTGATGGAGTGCCGGTGAATGATATGGAAAACGGTCGTGTTTTTTGGAGTAATTGGGCCGGCTTGGCTGAAGTCACACAAAAAATTCAAGTACAAAGGGGTTTAGGTGCATCGCGCTTAGCGCTACCTGCAGTGGGAGGCGTGATGAATATTATTACCAATTCGATTGATCAAAAAAAATCATTGGTTGTAAGAAACGACATGGGTACAGCCAATTATCAACGCCTTTCCATTGGTTATAATTCAGGATTGATTAAAAACAAAATTGGATTTACACTGGCAGGAAGTTACACCGGTGGAGACGGATACATCGATCAAACATGGCAAAAAACTTGGTCATATTTTGCAAAGGTGTCTTATAAATTGAATAAAAATAATTTAATTATTCTGAGCGCCAACGGAGCACCTCAATCGCATGGACAAAGATCTTTCGCCATTAACATGGCGTATCATGATCGAAAATTTGCCGAGCAACAAGGCATTAATGTTGATTCTGTTTACGCTTCAAATAAATACACTTCGTCAACCATAGGCGCCAGAGGCATTACCTACAGCCCTGATTGGGGCTATTTAAATGGAAAAGGTCAACCGGTTAAAATAAATTATTTTCATAAACCACTTTTTAATTTATCC
>JBAXXZ010000504.1:0-2118 GCA_037127575.1 Bacteroidota bacterium
TCTTTACACACTTCAAACTCAGCCAATAATTTTGAATCCGCTGCTTTTGTTGCTGTTGGCCATTGTGCCACAATCACACAATCCATCTCTTTGCGTTCTTCCAATAAATGCCAAATTTCTTCCGTAATAAAAGGCATCCAAGGATGCATTAACTTTAATAATTTTTCTAAGAAATGTATCGTTGCATTTAAGGTCGCCGTATCAATTGGCATTGATTTGCCATTTACAAATTCGGGCTTAATGGCTTCGAGGTACCATGCGCAAAAATCATCCCACACCAGTTTGTAGGTGGCCATTAAGGCATCACTCATGCGGTATTTTGCATAATGATCATCGATGATTTCAAGTTGTTCGTTGAATTTATTTTCAAACCATTGAATGGCTGCTTTGCTTGATGTAGGCTGCGTTTCAGTGTTGCTGCTTTCAAAACCTTTGATTAAACGGAAAGCATTCCACACTTTGTTTGCAAAATTTCGCCCTTGCTCGCAATAACTTTCATCAAACATTAAATCATTGCCTGCAGGTGAACACAACATCATGCCCACCCTTACACCATCAGCACCATATTGATTAATCAAATCGATTGGATCAGGCGAATTGCCCAATGATTTACTCATTTTTCGACCCAATTTATCACGCACAATACCGGTTAAATACACATTGGTAAATGGTTTTTGTTTTGTAAATTCTTTACCGGCAATAATCATGCGTGCCACCCAAAAAAATAAAATTTCGGGAGCAGTCACTAAATCGTTTGTAGGATAATAATATTTTAAATCAGCATTGGCATTGTCCCAACCGTTTTTTACCACATTGGCATCAAATACGGTTAGTGGCCACAACCACGAGGAGAACCAAGTATCCAGTACGTCTTCATCTTGCTTGATTTGCTCAATTTTTAATTCTGAATTTTTATTTTTTAATTGCGCAAATGCTTCTTCTTTTGTTTTCGACACAACAGTATTGCCATTGTTATCGTACCAAGCCGGAATGCGTTGTCCCCACCACAACTGACGACTAATGCACCAATCATGCACATTTTCCATCCAGTGTTTGTAGGTGTTGACAAATTTTTCGGGAATTAATTTTACATCTCCGCCCAAAACTGCTTCCAATGCGGGTTTGCTGATTTCATCCATTTTTAAAAACCATTGCATCGACAGCTTTGGTTCAATCACGGCATCTGTCCTTTCGCTATGTCCTACTTTGTTTTTAATGTCTTCTATTTTTTCTACCAAACCTTGCTCTTGCAAATCTTTGATGATTTGTTTTCTGCAAACAAAGCGGTCCATGCCCACATAGGCGCCGGCTGCTTCGCTGATTTTACCATCCGCGGTTAAGGCATCAATACTTGGCAATTGGTGTTTTTGCCCCAAATTAAAGTCGTTGATATCATGCGCCGGTGTTACTTTTAAAGCACCGGTACCAAAGGCGGCATCCACGTATTCATCAAAAATAACAGGCACCCAACGGTTCACAACCGGCACACAAACTTTTTTTCCTTTTAAGTGCGCGTAACGCTCGTCGCTTGGATTTACACATACAGCGGTATCACCCATAATGGTTTCGGGACGTGTGGTGGCCACGGTAATAAAATCTTCCGAATTTTCAATTTTGTATTTTACGTAAACCAGCTTACTGTTAGATTCCTTGTAAATAACTTCTTCATCGCTCACTGCGGTAAGGCTTTGCGGATCCCAATTCACCATTCGCACCCCACGGTAAATCAAACCTTTGTTGTACAAATGAATAAATGTATCTAACACCGCTTCGCTCATATCCGGATCCATTGTAAATTTAGTACGGTCCCAATCGCAACTGGCACCAAGCTTTTCGAGCTGTTTTAAAATGATGCCGCCATATTTATTTTTCCATTCCCAAGCATGATTTAAAAAAGCTTCGCGACTTAAATCCTTTTTTTGAATGCCTTGTTCTTTTAAAAGTGCCACCACTTTTGCTTCGGTTGCAATGCTGGCGTGGTCGGTACCCGGCACCCAGCAGGCATTAAAGCCCAACATACGAGCGCGGCGAATGAGAACATCTTGAATGGTATTGTTAAGCATGTGCCCCATGTGCAGCACACCGGTGACGTTGGGAGGAGGAATCACAATGGTGTAT
>JBAXXZ010000505.1:0-2111 GCA_037127575.1 Bacteroidota bacterium
TATTTGACCTGTATTGCAATTTATCGCTTTAAGTATGCTAATTTAGTATTAAATATGCTGAGTAAAAATCAAACAAAGGAAATACAATTTCTTCACCATAAAAAATACCGTGATCAAGAAAAAAAATTCATAGCAGAAGGTGTAAAATTATGCCGTGAAATAATTGAAATTAAACCTAAAAGCATCGAATGTCTTTATTGTACAGAGAATTTTATTGCAAGCCAGGAACTACTTATCAAACAATCCGAAATAAAATTTTGTATCGTAGAAAACGCTGAGCTAAAAAAAATTAGTCTACTCGAAACACCCAATGAGGCGCTCCTTGTGGTCAGATATTTTGATGAGATGGATATCCCGATTAATTTTACATCTGAATTCAGCTTGTACCTTGATGATATTCGTGATCCCGGAAACATGGGTACCATTATTCGTTTGGCCGATTGGTTTGGTGTACATCAAATTTTCGCTTCACCCAACTCTTGTGATTGTTATAATCCAAAGGTTGTGCAATCAAGTATGGGCGCTATTTTGCGGGTGAACATCAGCTACCAAAGTTTGCCAAGTTTGCTTTCAAAAAACAAAATTGACCATGTTTACGGCGCCTTATTAAGCAGTCCGAACTTATATGTTCAAAAACTTTCAGGCGGCTTAATTGTAATAGGGAATGAGGCCAATGGCATTTCAGACCAAAACAAATCGCGTATCAATCGGGCCATTACCATTCCTTCATCGCCCAATAACGGCAGCGAATCGTTAAATGCAGCCATGGCCACTTCTATTATTTTATCTGAGTTCTTTCGCCAATTAAAGGCATAAAAAAATCCCGCTAGGGCGGGATTCTTTAATTCAGTATAGTGAAAGGCTTAGTTACTTGCCGGTTTGGCTTTAATTTCACCTTTAATTCTAACTTTTTTACTGGCGTATTTTGCATTTGAAGTGATGGTGACGTTTTTCTCAAAACGACCTTCTCTTTTGGTGTCATACTTCACTTTAATAACACCACTTTTGCCCGGTAAAATTGGTTCTTGCGGCCAACCCGGTTTGCCATCGATGGTAGTAGCTGTACAGCCACACTCACCTTGAACAGAAGTTATGGTTAAAGGCGATTTACCCACATTTGTAAATTTGAATTCACGCAATCCATTGGCATCATAATCAACCATGCCATAATCAATCACCTCAGTTTCAAATTTCATTTCAGGTGCATTTGGGTCCATACTTGGAATAACCGACTCCTGCGCGTTAAGGAACATTCCAAAACCGAAGAAGGCAATTAATAAGCTCATTAACTTTTTCATAGTTTCAATTTTCTAAATCAGATTAACCTTTCTTTTCAACTGGAGCGCCACTTGGGGTTGGGTTAGCAGGAAATGCTTCTTCAACCGGTTTTGCTTCAACATTACCTTTAATGGTTAATACAATATTGCCAGATTTTGCATTTGAGTTTACAGTAACAGTTTTGTAAATTCCACCAACACGGTTGGTATCGTATTTTACTTTAATTACACCTGCTTTGCCCGGTAAAATTGGTTCTTTCGGACATTGAGGTACTGTACAACCACAGCTGCCTTGGCAATTGGTAATTACCAATGGTTCTTTACCGTTATTTGTAAATTTAAACTCGCACTCACCATTTTCGCCTTGTTTGATATTGCCATAGTCGTGGGTCATTTTATCCAGCTTAATATCAGCAAGACTCGTAGGCGCTGCTGCAGGTGCTGCTTGATCGTGGTTGTGGCCATCACCGGCGGCATGACCGTCTTGTGCAAATGTGAATGCAGTTAAGCCTGCTACTAAACCAATGGTTAAAATAAATTTTTTCATAATCTTTTTTTTAAATGATTAAACTAATATCGTGCCATAAAGATATTACAAACACGCGTTTCTTTCCGTAATTTTACGAAATTTAACAAAAACGAACAAGGTTTTATAAATGGACATAGCAAAAACATACAACGCCGGTGAAGCGGAAAGTAAGTGGTATCCATATTGGATGGATAAAAATTTTTTTAAGTCAACACCTGACAATCGTCAGCCATACACCATTGTGATTCCTCCTCCCAACGTCACCGGTGTGCTGCACATGGGGCATATGCTTAACAATACCATTC
>JBAXXZ010000506.1:0-2092 GCA_037127575.1 Bacteroidota bacterium
ATTCCATGATGCTTTACAAGGCCATGAAAGCATCAGCATCTTACACGGGATATGGCTTGCCGATTTTTAACCAAAAAGATTTTTTACAAGTTGATGATGAAAACGAAAGCGTGAGTAAATCACTCGAGTATGCTTATGATGATTGGTGCATCGCTCAAATTGCAAACCGTTTAAAAATGAAGGAGGATGAATTGGTTTTTAGAAAAAGAGCCCAATCCTATAAAAATTTATTTGATGTTTCAACCGGCTTCATGCGTCCACGAAAAAATGGCAATTGGTTGAGTCCTTTTTACGGCAACGAAATTAATAACCATTTTACCGAAGGAAACAGTTGGCAATATTCATTTTATGTGCCGCATGATT
This sequence comes from Bacteroidota bacterium, assembly GCA_037127575.1. Lineage (GTDB taxonomy): Bacteria > Bacteroidota > Bacteroidia > B-17B0 > Aurantibacillaceae > Aurantibacillus. The sequence continues at coordinate 364 of JBAXXZ010000506.1, forward strand.
TAAAAGGTTTAATCAAATTACACGGCAGCGATATCGCCTTCGAGAAAAAATTGGATGATTTGTTTACCACCAGTTCGCAAACCCGCGGAAGAGAGCAAGCTGATGTAACAGGATTAATAGGTCAATACGCACACGGCAATGAACCCAGTCACCACATGGCATTTTTGTACAATTATGTAGGTGCACCCCAAAAATCAATTAAATTGGTGAAAGACATTGCACGAAATTTTTATAAAAATGATAGCGATGGTTTAATTGGCAATGAAGACTGTGGACAGATGAGTGCTTGGTATGTGTTTGCTGAAATGGGATTTTATCCTGTTTGTCCGGGTAGCAATGAGTATGTACTTACTGAACCACTTTGCGAAAAGGTTAAAATTAATTTAGAGAACGGAAAAACTTTTGTGCTCAGTCAAGCCGCTGTGTCAGATGAATTGATTAATCACATTGAATTAAGCGGAAAATCAAGTTTAAATTCTTTTATCAAACACGAATACATAATAAATGGCGGTGCATTAAAAGTGGTGAAAAATTTTATGGGAGATATGGTTACAAATTATGGCATTGCCTTCGAAAATCGTCCGCACAGCGAAATGGAAGCCATGGCCTATATTCCTTCGCCGATCATCAATTCGCAAGCACAAGTTTTTAAAGATAAAATTCAAGTGCGCATTGAAACCATCAACAGCGATAAAAATGTAAGTGTATATACTTTGGATGGAAGCGAACCAACACCGGCATCCGCGGTTTATACCAAAGAATTGGTTTTGGATAGTTCCTGTACCGTGAAGGCCAAAGTATTTTCCAATTCAGCCCAAAGTGCAGTTACGGTTACCAAATTCTACAAATTAAAAAACAACTACCAAATTCAATTAACGTATCCAACCAATTCACAATATTCGGCCAATGGTGTTGAAAGTTTGGTAGATGGTATTTATGGCGATTTAAATTGGCGAAGAGGCAATTGGATGGGCATACAGGAGAGGAATTTTGAGTGCATTGTTGATTTAAAACAAGAAAAATCTTTATCGTATGTTGCCTTGAATTGTTTGCAAGACTCTAGGTCATGGATTTTGTATCCAAAAAAGGTATCGGTATATGTGGCTGTAGATGATGGCACCGGTGCTTATCAATTGGTGGGTGAATTTACCTCAAACACCGGGGCTGACGCTTGGGATGTGCAAATTAAGAAGTTTGAAATAAAATTGGCAACCAGCAGGTCGAGATCTTCAAGGCGCTCCCGCAGGGGAGGAAGTTCAATGCAAACGACATTAAGACGATAATACAGATCAGAGCGGAACAGACCCTGTCGAACCTTTTCGACCAGGCTCTGATTTGTGGCGGCAACAATCCGGACATCAACCTTGACCGGCGTTGCGTCCCCAACCCTTTCAAACTCTTTTTCCTGTAGAACTCTCAGCAGATTCATCTGTATTGCGGGGGAAATATCGCCTATTTCATCAAGGAAAAGCGTACCGCCATGCGCTTTCTGAAATCGCCCGATTTTTTCCGAGACGGCTCCGGTAAAAGCTCCACGAACATGTCCAAACAGCTCACTTTCCAGAAGCGTCTCCGGGATGGCAGCACAATTCACCGCGATAAATGGATGTGCGGCGCGTTTGCTGTGCTGGTAAATCGCCCGCGCCACCAGTTCCTTGCCGGTGCCGGTCTCGCCGCGAATCAGGACGGTGACTGCAGTGGCGGCAACGCGCCCAATCTCCTTGTAGAC
>JBAXXZ010000507.1:0-2091 GCA_037127575.1 Bacteroidota bacterium
CACAAAAGGAAATATATGCTGCTTCAATATCATCTGAAGATACTTTGAAATTGTCATCATTTATACTAATAATTTTCTCAATTGTATCTGTTCTCCAGTATTCATATCCGCCTTCTAATTGAACATCGAAATCGAAATTAAGAGCAGCTTCAATCACCCAGTTGGCTGAGTCCAAGGCAATGCTATCCAATTCTATTAATCTACCTGCTGGATTGTTCTCTCTTTTGGCTTCAATTTTAAATCTATTTACTATCTCATTGCATTGGGATGAATTAATATAGTAATTTTTAGGTGAAACAATCTTTAAATTCGATTTGCTATTGGGTTTATTTACACTATTAAACTCATTATGGGGGGGAGCTTTGGTCTTACTACAGGCTAAAACGACTGTTATTGCCACAAATGTAGATAAAATAATGTGTTTTGTTTTCATGAGTTTAGATTAAAGATAAAAAGAGTTCTAATCAAATGTAGACTAATAAACTACAGTATCATATATTTTAATACCGTTATGCTGTTTGAATTATAATTTGTACCAGCCAGATCGTTTTTTCCGTTTGCAAACAATGGCTGAACTAAACGAACTTATCGCAACGATTACTACTGAAACACTAAAACTCGCAATAATAAGTGTTTTAGTACGACACAGCTCATACAACCATGTCAGTATTACACAAGCACTACATTAATGAAGCTGCCGTTGCCGAGAAAATTCATGAGGAGTCAATGAGTTTAGGCAGTATATTCAGCTGATCTTTTTAACAATAAACCTTACCCCGCTTACCTTACCCCGCCATTCAGAACCTAAAGGTATAAAAGCTGAAAACCCTTGAAAACATTAGTCTTCAAGGGTTTTTTTATTAAGTCGGGGTGGCCAGATTCGAACTGACGACCTCCTGCTCCCAAAGCAGGCGCGATACCGGGCTACGCTACACCCCGATTACCTCATTTTTCATTCAGAACTGGTATCTTTTTCTGAAACAAAATCCGCAAATTTAAATCCCCGAATTTTTTGAGAGTGCAAATATACAATTATTTTAACTCCAACAAAAAATCTATTTAAAAACTAAATAGTGTGAAGCACAGAATATTGCCTCCAAAAGGGCAAATAAAATTGTATTTTTGCGCTTTATGCAAGAACAAATTCTCATCCTTGATTTTGGTTCACAATACACACAACTAATTGCCCGCCGTTTAAGGGAATTAAACGTTTATTGCGAAATCCACCCATACAACAAAATCCCCGCCATAAACCCTTCTATTAAAGGGGTTATTTTATCCGGCAGTCCACACAGCGTGCGTGAAGAAAATCCGCCACAACCTGATTTAAGCCAAATAAAAGGCAAAATGCCGCTTTTGGGCGTGTGTTACGGCGCACAATATTTGGCCCACTTTTTTGGTGGCGAAGTTGGTAAATCAAACAGCCGCGAATATGGCCGCGCCCACTTAGAAGTAGTGGATACAAAAGACACCTTATTAAACGATATATCGAGCAATTCACAGGTGTGGATGAGTCATGCCGATACCATTTTAAAATTACCTGAAACCTATAAAATTACAGCCAGCACTCACGATGTAAAAGTGGCTGCATTTAGTGTTCAAAACGAGAACACTTATGGCATTCAATTTCACCCCGAAGTATACCACAGCACCGAAGGCACTAAATTGCTCAGAAATTTTGTGTTCAACATTTGTGGCTGTAAAGGCGATTGGACACCCAAATCTTTTGTTGAAACCAGCATTAATGAATTAAAAAATAAAATCGGCGACGAAAAAGTTGTACTAGGCCTCAGCGGCGGAGTTGACAGTAGCGTAGCGGCCATGATTTTACACAAAGCCATCGGCAAAAATTTACATTGCATTTTTGTGGACAACGGCTTGCTTCGAAAAAATGAATTTCAGCAAGTACTCGATTCATACCAACACATGGGCCTTAACGTAAAAGGCGTTGATGCCAAACAAAAATTTTACGATGCACTAAAAGGTGTAAGCGATCCTGAAAAAAAACGCAAAGCCATTGGTAAAATTTTTATTGATGTGTTTGATGAAGAATCAAAACTAATTAAAGATGCCACCTGGTTGGCACAAGGC
>JBAXXZ010000508.1:0-2083 GCA_037127575.1 Bacteroidota bacterium
TTATTGAACAATGTGAAGCACATTAATTGGTACATTCGCAAAGAGGAAGACATTGCCTATTTTAAGAAATTTGGCAGCAATCCAAGGTACCTTACTTCAGTAAAATTTGAAACTGATAAAATCGTTTTCTACGCCTCTTTGGAAGACTGCATCAATGCCTCAGATTATTTAATTCTCGCTATTCCTTCGGCCTTTTTACATGACACTTTTAAGCATATTTCACCACAACAATTAGAAGGCAAAGTGTGTTTTTCGGCCATTAAAGGCATCGTGCCGCAATACAATTTAATTGTGGGCGAATATTTAAACCAACATTTCAAGGTACCCTTGCACAATATTGGTGTAATCACTGGTCCTTGTCATGCCGAAGAAGTAGCCCTCGAAAAATTGAGTTATTTAACCATTGCATCCAAACACGCCGGCAATGCAGGCTTTATCAGTCACTCCTTAAATTGTAGTTATCTTAAATCAATTGTGAGTGATGATATTTATGGCACAGAATATTCGGCCGTACTTAAAAATGTAATCGCTGTGGCAGGAGGTATTTGCCATGGCTTAGGTTACGGGGATAACTTTTTTGCTGTTTTAGTAAGCAATGCCATTCAAGAAATTAAACGATTTGTTGACACAGTGCATCCCATTGACCGTGATATAAAAGCCTCGGCTTATTTGGGTGATTTATTGGTGACCAGTTATTCGCATTTTAGTCGGAACCGTTTATTTGGCACCATGCTGGGTAAAGGCTACAGTGTAAAACAAGCGCAATTGGAAATGAACATGATTGCAGAAGGTTATTATGCGGTTAAATGTGTTTATGAAATCAATAAAAAGTACAAAGTGCATATGCCTATAACTGAGTGTGTTTACAACATCATATACCAAGGCCACGATGCAAGGCGTGAAGTACTTCAATTAACCAACCTTTTGTCTTGATGTGAGAACTTTTGCATTCATTATTTCAATTGTGTTTCAGCCCTTATTCATGGCTACATATGGTTGTGTTCTTTTGTTTTTTATTATTCCCAATTCAATTTATGATTATCTCACGCCATTTGAAAATAAGATCAGAATAACCTTCATGATTTTACTTTTCACTTGTATTTTTCCGGTGATTAATATTTTTTTACTCTTTAAATTAAAACGGATAAAATCTATTACTTTATCACAACAGCACGAAAGAACGTATCCTTATTTAACCACCACCCTTTTTTATTTCGGCTTGTTTTATTTGTTGAAGGAAATCAATATTTGGAATAACATTAAGGTATTTGTTATGGGCGGTGGCATTATCATTTTTATGTGCGCGATTATAAATTTGAAATATAAGATTAGCGCACACATGGCCGGTATTGGCGGATTATTAGGACTCATCATTGCAAGTTCTTATTTAAATCAATTTGATATGATGCCATATTATATTGCCATAATATTGATGGCCGGCCTTGTTGGCACTTCTCGTTTGATATTAAATGAACACCGACCTTCTCAAGTATACTGGGGTTTTTTATTGGGATTGAGCACCCAGTTAATTTTATTCATTAGTTTTCATAGCTTTATATTCGCTTAATGAATAAAACCAATATAGTGATTGGCGCCACAGGCATCGTTGGAAGCCATGTTGTTTTGCAATTGTTATTGGAAAAACAAAAGGTAGTTGCTTGTAAACAAAAAAGCAGTGATACCAATAAATTAAAACGTTTGTTTTCAGTTTACACTGAAAATAGTGAGGAATTGTTTGCAAGCATTGAATGGCGAGAGATTGACTTAAAAGATGTTTTTTCGATCGAAGACGCCATTGAAGGCGCAGATACAGTATACCATTGTGCGGGTTTCGTTTCTTTTAATAGTTTCGAACGCAAACAATTGATGGATGTAAACGTAGAAGGAACCAAAAACATTGTGAATGCCTGTTTGCAGAAGCAAATTACTTCGTTTTGTTATGTTAGTTCGTTGGCCACCATGCATAACCTCGATGTAAAGGAAACCATTGATGAAACGGTATTTTGGAAAACATCGGGCAAAGAAAGTGATTATGCCTTTAGTAAATATAAGGCTGAGTTAGAGGTTTGGCGGGGCATAGAGG
>JBAXXZ010000509.1:0-2064 GCA_037127575.1 Bacteroidota bacterium
GGTAATTGCCTACGAAATTTCTAACACGCTACGTAAACAGCTAAGTAAGCGGTTTAAATTTTCGCCTGTTTTTGTCGCCCAATCAATTTCCGATATACAAAATTATGCCCCCTTAGCGGGCATACTTACGGTTACCGTATTGCAACATTTATCAGGCGATGCGCTTAAGCAGGCCTTGGGTATTTTTCAAAAGAGTCTATCCCCTGAAGGCACGGTAATTTGTATGGAATTTTTTCCGGAAAATAAACAGGCGGAAGATGGATATATTTGTGTATCCGACTGGAAAAATTTGATTACTACCCATGGTTTTAAAATCACCAACATGGTTCAAATTTACAATCCGGTAGAATTTCCGGTTAAATCGTGGCATCAATACCAAAACAATACATTTATTCAGCTCATTAAACCCTTCAAAAGCTTATGGCCAATACAATTTATTTTAAAACAAATGGCTTGTAAATATATTCGAGCAAACCAAGATATCATTACCAACAACCAAAGTCAATACCGCGTTTACATCTTGCGCAAAAACACAGCTTAAACATTTTCCTGCTAATTGGATGCACAATTCTTAAAGTATTTTTTATACTTTAGCGTATCTATGAATCATTCAAATACAACTATACCTGAAGACGAGATTGATTTTAAAACTTTGGGGCAAAAAACCTTACAATTAATACAATATCCATTTGTATTATTTTATAGACACAAATTAATTACCGGTTTATTCATTTTATTGGCAGTTTCAGTTGCCATATTTTTTAAAATGTCGGTTACAAAAACTTATACCAGTTCGTTTATTATTCGGCCCAATGACCGGTCTGAAAAGTTTCATGTTAGAATACTGGATGATATGCGTTCATTACTAAAACACAAAGATTGGCAAACCTTGTCGCAGGCTCTAAATATGGATAGTTTGCAGCTAAAATCGATTGCTGATTTGCAGATTTATGCTTCATCGAATAAAGTGGGGCACGATTCCATAAATTATACGGAAGTTGTTGTTGAATGCACGGATTACCATTTATTTATTCCCTTGCAAAATGCTTTACTCTATTATTTAGAAAACAACCCTTACTTCAATAAGATTAAAACGGTTGAATTAACCCGCATGAGAGAGGAAAACCCCATGGTAGAAAATGATTTGAAAATGTTGGACAGTTTAAAAAAATTACAAATCACCAATTATGCACTTCAAAAAAACATGAATCAAAATGCGTTATTGCTCAGTGAAGCCTCTGATCCTGTTGCATTTTATAACATGAGCATTGAGCGTCTCAATAAAAAATATAAATTAATGGCGCAGAATGCTTTTCTCGATAACTTTCAATTGATCAAGTCATGCGTTGTTGTTAAAAAACCTAGTTGGCCGCCAAGAATCATTCTATTACTATGCATTATCTTGCCTATTTTTCTTTTTATTTGCTTTATACTTTTGGCCATCAAAACAAAATTAAAAGCTTAAGCCAAATTTGATTGAATGGAAACATTTATTGTATTAAGTCCCGGTTTTCCTGCCGGTGAAGACGATAGCACATGTTTACCTGCTTTTCAAAAATTTGCATTATCCTTAAAACAAGCATACCCAAATATTGAATTTTACATTATAGCCTTTCAGTATCCTTTTGGAAAAAAAGAATACGTATGGCATGGCATCAATGTCATATGCATTGGTGGTGCTAATAAATCAGGCGCCAATAGACTTATCACCTGGATAAAGGTTTTCAGAAAATTGCAAGTTCTTAAAAAGCAGAAAAAAATAATCGGTCTGTTAAGTTTGTGGCTTACCGAATGTGCTATGGTGGGCAAATTATTCGCGAAAATATACGGTCTTAAACATTTTATGTGGTTAATTGGTCAAGACGCAAAAACTTCAAACCAGTACATTTCAAGAATTAAGGCAAAGGGGCAAGAAATTATTGCTATGTCGGATTTTTTGCAAGAAAGTTTTTTCAAAAATCATGGTGAAAGACCAATGATGGTGGCTGAAAACGGGCTGTGGACCAATGACTTTCCAAACTTTAATGCCGCTACAAGATCATTTGATATCATTGGTGTAGGCTC
>JBAXXZ010000510.1:0-2061 GCA_037127575.1 Bacteroidota bacterium
ACATAATGTCTGTATTAATTACAAAAATTGAGGCGCTAAGATAGCAAAAAAAAGAAAAGATACCTTGCGTGATTTCGCCCCAAAGCTTTAGAAAAAATATAATTGATTTTTTTTGGAATGTATGTTCCGTTAATCTATCTTCGTATTTTAATTCAATCTATGCCTAAAGTAAAACAATTTAACCGAAACGAAGTGTTAAGCGCCGCTGCGCAAATTTTTCAAACCAAAGGTTACAATGGCACCTCAATCGATGAGATATTAAAGGCCACAGGTCTTAGCCGCAGCAGTCTTTATGATTCATTCAACGACAAACACAGTTTGTACTTGCAATCACTTGAGTTTTATAAAACCAATCAAGAGGCTGCTTTTGGTTCAGTTGATAAGAAAGAGATGAATGGATTGGAAAAGATTGAATTTCTTTTCAAAGAGGCTGTTAACCACCTCATTAATCATCCCAAAGAAAATGGCTGTTTAATGGTGAATGCCGCTGCTGAAATGAGTAAATTGTGTATTCAAACCTCTGAAATTATTTGCAATAACAAAGAAAATCTTCAAGACATTTTTTCTGAATGGTTAAGTGACGCACAGAATAAAAAATTATTACACTTATCCAAGCCCGTGAAATCTTACAGTGCTTTTTTGTTCAACGCCTTATGCGGTTTAAAAGTTCTTAGCCAAAGCGGCGCCTCAAAAAATGAATTATTAAATGTGGCGAAGGTCACCATTGAAGCTTTGCACTAATAATGTTTGTTGATACCCACACACATTTATATGCTTCTGAGTTTGAGCACGACCGCGCAGCATTAATTCAAAAAGCTTTAGCAAACGGGCTCACAAAGTTTTATTTGCCAAACATTGGTTGCAGTTCCATAGATGCCATGTTGGCCTTGGAGGCAGCCTATCCTGAGAATTGTTTGGCCATGATGGGATTACATCCTTCTGATGTAAAGGAAAACTTTTTAGATGAATTAAGGGTGATGGAAGAATGGCTAAAAAAAAGAGAATTTGCTGCCATCGGTGAAATTGGTATCGACTTGTATTGGGATAAAACCTTTATGAAAGAACAAATTATTGCATTTAAGACACAAATCGACTGGGCTCTGAAGTACAATTACGCCATTGTGATACATTGTCGTGATGCCTTTGAAGAAGTTTATGAAGTTTTGAAATCCTACACCAAATTACCCAAGGGTATATTTCACTGTTTTTCGGGTAATATTGAACAGGCGAAACAAATTATTGCATTAAATGGTTTCAAATTAGGGATAGGAGGGGTGCTTACCTTTAAAAATGCAGGTTTAGACAAAGTTATAGAACAGATTGACTTAGCACATTTGGTACTTGAAACCGATGCACCTTACTTGGCCCCGGTGCCATTTAGGGGAAAACGCAACGAACCGGTATATTTGCTTGAAATTGCCAAAAAATTAGCCGAAATAAAAAATAGTTCGATGGCAGAAGTGGCAGAAATAACCACCCAAAACGCCGATTTTGTGTTTTCGAGGCTTTAAATTGTTGAAAAACACCTTGCTTTTTGTAAAAAAGTTTTGTTCAGTAAAAAAAACTTCCTACATTTGCACCCCCTATTTTAGGGAAAACAATAAAATTTAATAAAGTGGACGCATTAAGTTATAAAACAAAATTTACCAACAAAGCCACCGCAAATAAAGAGTGGTTGCTTGTTGACGCTGAAAATGAAGTGGTTGGACGTTTAGCTTCTAAGGTAGCAATGTTATTACGTGGTAAGCATAAAACAAGCTATACGCCGCATTCTGATTCAGGCAGCAATGTCATTATCATTAATGCTGATAAAGTTCGTTTTACCGGTAAGAAATTAACCGATAAAGAATACGTTCGTTATACCGGTCATCCGGGTGGTCAGCGTTTTGCCACACCAAAAGAATTAATGGCTACAAAGCCAACCGAAATTTTATCACATGCCATTCATGGAATGTTGCCAAAAGGACGTTTGGGTCGTACCCTTAACACCAATGTTCGCATTTTTGCCGGCACTAGCCATGGCCACGATGCACAACAACCAAAAAAAGTAGATCTAAGCAA
>JBAXXZ010000511.1:0-2057 GCA_037127575.1 Bacteroidota bacterium
GTACTGCTTGTCGCGTGAATCAGGCAAGATGCCATAAATCTCATTCATGTCCTTTTTAGGCGGCAAACTTTTTTCGCGGCTAAATCCCGCTTTTTCATAATCACCTACTTTGTTTATGATATTACGAATACGCGTTAAGCAATCGGCATCATCCAAACATTTATAATCAGTTACGCCACTTATTTCGCAATGGGTGCTTGCGCCTCCTAAACTTTCGTTATCAATGTTTTCGCCAATAGCGGCCTTCACCAAATAACTTCCTGCCAAAAAAATGGAGCCGGTTTTGTCTACAATCATGGCTTCATCGCTCATAATGGGCAAATAAGCCCCACCGGCAACACAACTGCCCATCACTGCTGCTATTTGCAAAATACCTTCACTGCTTAGAATTGCGTTGTTTCTAAAGATGCGTCCAAAATTTTCTTTATCCGGAAAAATTTCATCCTGCAGAGGCAAGTAAACGCCGGCACTATCCACCAAATAAATAATTGGCAATCTGTTTTCGAGTGCCATTTCTTGCGCACGCAAATTTTTCTTTCCCGTGATCGGAAACCAAGCGCCTGCTTTTACGGTGGCATCATTCGCCACCACAATGCACTGCCTACCGCTAACATATCCAATTACCACAATTACACCGCCGGCCGGACAACCACCGTGTTCAGCATACATTTCATAACCTGCAAATTCGCCAATTTCAAAGCGTTCAGTCCCCTTATCTAGTAAATAATCGACGCGTTCGCGCGCTGTCATTTTACCTTGTTCATGTAATTTATCAATACGCGATTTACCACCGCCCAAGTGCACCTTGTTTAAACGGTTTTGCATTTGGCTCAACAAGAGCTTCATGGCATCTTCGTTTTTATTAAATTCTAAATCCATATTTTTCCGGTTAATGTTTAATTCTTTATCATTTTGAGATATTTCACAATTTCCTCAAGGTAATCATTCAACTTGCTTTCTGCAGGCCTTTTAATCACCAAATTGGCAGCACTTAATTTTTCGAAACTTGCACACTTATAATTGGCTATTAATGCTGAGCCAATGCTTTGCGATACTAGGTCGTTTTCATCACAAGTATTAATGACCAAGTCGAATTGTTTTTGATGAAAATTAGTCAACAAAGCACTTTTGGGCAATTGTAATATGTTTAAATCATTTTTTGTAATACACTGCCAATCGGCATAGGTAGAAGCTTTCGATTGAACTTCCACATAAAACACCTCCATATATTTTTGATGTTTGGCAACAAATTTATCAATCACACTTTTGTTAATGTTTTGATCGGCATTTAAAACCAAAGCCACTTTTTGAATATTTGACCAGCTCAAAAACTGCTTGTTTTTCGATGTAGCAAACCTTTTAATTATAGCTCTTAGTTGAATATCTGCAAGAAACTTGCGCATTAGAACAAGGTTTTAATCGAATTTAAAAACAATTCTTCTGTTTTACTTAAACTTAAGTCACTTCTACCACCGGCTGCATTCACATGTCCACCGCCATTAAAATAAGCCCTGGCAAATTTATTCACATCAATTTTTTCTTTACTTCTAAAAGAAACCTTAATGTAATCTTTGGATTCATTAAACAAGGCACAAACTTTAATGCCTTTAATTGAAAATGGATAATTAACGATGCCTTCCAAATCACCTTTTTGATAATCAAATTGCTCGAGTTCTTTTTCTGTGATTAGAAAATAGGCTACCGGATGGTCTTTTAAAACCACTAATTTTTCTGATAAAGCATAACCCAATAAACGAAGGCGATTGTAACTGTAGCTGTCGTATACTTGGCTATGAATATCGCTAGGCTGGATGCCTGTTTTTAACAATTCGGCAAGAATGGCATGTGTTTTAGCACTAACACTCGAAAATTTAAACGAACCGGTATCGGTCATCAGTCCTGTATATAAACAAGCGGCTATTTTTGCATTGATTAATTTCTTATGCCCTAAACCCACAATAAAATCAAATACCAATTCACAGGTACTGCATGCCTTAACATCATGAAAATAATAGGCAGCATAATCATCAGGTTGTTGGTGGTGAGGAAGGCGTCAC
>JBAXXZ010000512.1:0-2054 GCA_037127575.1 Bacteroidota bacterium
ATTTAAAGGGTGACCAATATTCTTTTGATGAAGAAAATTACCGCTACGTTGGCCGAAATTCGAATAAAATTTATGCCCTCGGCGACACCGTTAAAATTACTTTAATGGATGCCGACCTCATGAAAAAACAACTCAATTACGCTTTCGCCGACATGGCCCAAAGTAATACTAAATCAAACTTCACAGGCAAACGAGGTAGTCGCAAAAACGAAGAAAAAATGCCCGAACCTAGTAAAACAAAATTTGTTGACCATAAACGACGACGCGGCAGATAATGAAAAAAATCATCCTCTTCTTATTGGCATTTCAAAGTGTTTGTTTTGCCCAAAATATAAAAACCGAATTAACGTACTCGGTCTTCTCAGCAAATCAATCCATCAAAGGCAGAGCATTGCTCATCGTAATGCACGGTTATGGCAGCAATGAAAATGATTTATTAAACCTCGCCAAACAAGTTGCCCCCCAATGTGTGATTGTTAGTCTAAGAGCACCCATTCAAGTGAACCAAGATGGCTATTGCTGGTATAACATCGAGCGTTTACCCGGCAAACAAATCAAATACAATTATGCACAAGTCATCGAAAGCCGAAATAAAGTACAATCTTTTATTTACCAATTTTGTAAAAACACCCAAGCCGATTCCAATAACATTTACCTCATGGGCTTTAGCCAAGGCGCCATGATGAGCTACGAAATGCTGCTGCAGTCAAACCTTAACATTAAAGGCATTGTGGCCCTCAGCGGGCGACTCATCAACGAGTCCTGTTTGTCGACTAAACATGCTTTGTCTTTAAAGCAAAAAAATATTTTTATAACACATGGTACCCAAGATGAAGTTATTGATCCCGTTGAATATACAAAAGCAAGCGCATATTTTAAACAGCAAGAAGTCAAACAACTTTTTATGAAAACCTATCCAATGGGGCATACCATTTCACAAGAAGAAGTTACTGATATCAAAATGTGGTTAGATAAAGCAACCATACATTAATCAATACAAAATTTCTCGACAAAATCCACTTGGCATATTATAGCCTATTTGTGGTATCCAATTCATTCTTATCTTTACCCTCCGCATGTTCAAAAAGTTCTTCAATAGCACTCACACAAAAGAAACCATTCAATTGGCTTGGCCATTGGTGCTCACCCAAGTAGGGTACATCATCACCGGCATGGTCGATAATATTTTTCTTGGTCAAATTGGCACCACCGAACAAGCTGCAGGCATTCTTTCCAATAATTTATACGTCTTGCTTTTGGTTTTTGCCATTGGCATGAGTTACGCCACAACACCGCTGGTAAATGCAGCATTTGAGCAAAATGATATTATGAAAAAAGCTTCATTGTTCAAAAATTCATTGTTTCTGAATGTCGCTGTAGCCATCCTCTTGTTTATTGTGCTCTTTTTTGCTTCCAACCTTTTACACCACATGCAACAACCCCAAGATGTGGCCACCCTGGCCGTTCCTTTTTTCGATGTGCTCATTTTTTCAATGATTCCCGTTTCATTATTCTTTACTTGCAAACAATATTGTGAAGGATTAAGCAATACAAAAATGGCACTCATCATTAGTGTGATTGGCAATGTACTCAACATCATTTTAAATTATGCGCTTATTTACGGCAAGGCTGGTATGCCCGAATTAGGCTATATGGGCTCAGCCTGGGCATCTTTCATCGCGCGAATGTTTATGGGTGTTTCTTTTCTTATCTATATTTTTAAATCTCCCATCACAAGCGAAATAAAATCTGTTTACAAGCAAGTAAAATTAAATTGGACTGAACTACGTGAACTTTGGAAAATTGGTTTTAACTCCGCCATGCAATTTACTTTCGAAGTAGCCGCTTTCGTCATTGCCGGTTTAATGGCCGGAAGTTTTGGCAAAGAACAAATCGACGCGCATGGCGTGGCATTGAGCATTGCAGCCTTTACTTACATGTTTGGATCAGGCATCAGTTCCGCAGCAACCATACGTGTAGGTATTTTTTCGGCCCAACAAAATTGGCTCGACATAAAAAAAGCAGCTTACACTGCCATCAAATTGGTACTACTA
>JBAXXZ010000513.1:0-2046 GCA_037127575.1 Bacteroidota bacterium
GTATGGCGGCGATGGGTAAAATTAAATCACCAATTTGATTTTTCTTTTTTAGTCCGCCGCTTTTCCCTAAAAACAAAACAGCTTTGGGTGAAATTGCCATTAACACATCCATAACGGTTGCCGCACTTGCGCTTCCCATACCAAAATTAATGATGGTGATATTATCGGCAGTAGCCGAACTCATGGGTTTATCGCTGCCTTTTACCTCCACACCGTTTTGTTTGGCAAACAAATGCACATAGTTCGAAAAATTTACCAGCAAAATGTACTCACCAAAATCTGCCAAGCTTAAGCCGGTGTAACGGGGTAACCAATCATTCACTATCTCTGCTTTGGTTTTCATCTGGTTTAAAACTTATGTGTTAGCAATTGAATTAATGTAAATATATTTAAAAAAAATTCATCTCCCTTGAACAATGGCTTAAAATATCCTTCTTTCGATGTGCGCCTCAAAAAAACCAAAGACAAAACCTTTATTTTCGATATTGTTCGCAAAAAATGGTTGGTGATGAGTCCTGAAGAATGGGTGCGCCAACACGTGTTACATTACCTCATCCACGTACTTAAAATTTCTGCTTCCAAAATTGCCATCGAAAAAGAATTGCAACTCAACGACCTAAAAAAACGTTTCGATATAGTGGTTTACAACAATTTATTAAAACCTTTGCTGATTGTTGAATGCAAAGCGCCCTACATACAACTTGATATGGCCACCATCGCACAAGCCAAACGCTACAATTTGGTGCTGCATGCCGAATTATTGATGATTACCAACGGGGTGAGTGATTTGGTTCTGGATAAAAACAACAAAGAGGTTTTGCTGGAGAAGTATTTTTCTTCAAATCAATAAATTCAAAAAATCGTCAATTTTTATTTTGTGAATTACGGTCACAACGAAACAATAACAATTGCTACTGTTTGTAATTTGCAAAAAAAAGGAAGGTTTGAAAAACTTAATTATTCAACATCACAGGCATTACCAACATCAATACATCCTCAGCGGGATTGGCCTTGTTGTTCGGTAAAATAATCCCTGCACGGTTGGGCGCACTCATCTCTAAAATAATTTCATCTGAATCTAAATTACTCACCATCTCCATCAAAAAGCGAGAGTTAAAGCCTATTTCCATGTCTTCACCAACATAACTACAAGTGAGTGTTTCATGACCTTCATTGGCAAAATCTAAATCCTCGGCACTAATACGTAACTGACTGCCGGCTACTTTCACGCGTATTTGATGCGTGGCTTTATTTGAGAAAACACTTACTCGTTTTAAGGCGCCTAAAAATGAAGAACGATCTACAGTTAATTTATTTGGATTTTGTTTCGGTATAACGGCTTCGTAATTTGGATACTTGCCATCAATTAAACGGCAAATTAAATTGATGTGTCCAAAGCTGAACAAGGCGTTGGTTTTATTAAATTCAATTTTTACGGCATCATCCACACCCAATAACAAGTTCTTCAACACGTTTAAAGGTTTTTTAGGCATGATGAATGAAGCAGCAGCACCGGCTTTGGCATCGTTGCGCGTATAACGCACCAATTTGTGCGCATCGGTGGCCACAAAAATAGAATTACTTTCACTAAACTGACAAAACACACCGCTCATTACGGGGCGTAAATCGTCGTTGCCTGTTGCAAAGATGGTTTTGTTAATGGCATTGGCTAAAATTTCACTCTTAATCACAATCGAATTTTGCGACTCCAATCGTGGCATCTTTGGATATTCTTCACCGTTTTGCCCGCTAATATTGTAATCACCGGTCTCGGTTTTAAGTTTAACCGAATGTTTGTTCTTGTCAACAATAAACGAAATAGGTTGCTCAGGCAAATTACTCAATGAATCCATTAAGGTTTTAGCAGGTATCGCAAAACTACCATTGTCATTCGAATCAATTTTCATTGAGGTGGTAATAGTGGTTTCCATATCACTGGCCGACAACAACAATTCACCCTGATGAATTTCAAATAAAAAACAATCAAGAATTGGTATGGTATTATTGGTATTTAATACCCCTCCAATAGCTTTTAAATGTTTTAAT
>JBAXXZ010000514.1:0-2035 GCA_037127575.1 Bacteroidota bacterium
CCATTGATAAAGGCAGTAATTTGTATTACGTAAAAAAAAGTTTGCGCAAAATTTTACGCCAAATTGTGAAGTACTGCAAATACCTTGATGATAAAGCCTTGGCAGCCGAACTACACATTTATTTTTGTGGGCAATTAAAACAATCGGGCATTCCTTATAAAAAGAGTCAGTTGCTTTTAAATATGTACGAACAGGAATTAAAAAAAATACACCTACTCATTGCCACTTTGCATGAGGATTTGCAGGCCGATTATCACAATGACTTAGAGGCGATAGAAGCATGAATGTACAAGGACCAAATCCACAATTATTAATTGAATTGGTAACTCAAACAATGCCTTTTGGTAAATACAAAGGTACCTTGTATTACCGCATTCCGGTGAATTATTTGGAATGGATGGCCAGAGAAGGTTTTCCAAAAAACAAAACGGGCATGTTGTTATCGACCCTCCACGAAATAAAATTAACCGGTTTAGAGTTTTTATTGTTGGAGATTAAAAAGCGTCTCGACAGCGGAGCAAAGGTTTAAACACGGTGTTGATTGGCTTGCCAATTTTTAATGCTGTTTTTGATGGCAACACCCGGTAAAAGTGGTGCAGCATCTTACATCACTTTTAAATTGCCCATACCACCATCAACTGCCAGTATTTGTCCGGTAATCCAGCTTGCTTCATCACCCAATAAAAAAGTGATGGCATTTGCTAGGTC
The DNA here is from genome assembly GCA_037127575.1 of Bacteroidota bacterium. Classification (GTDB taxonomy): domain Bacteria; phylum Bacteroidota; class Bacteroidia; order B-17B0; family Aurantibacillaceae; genus Aurantibacillus. Next base: position 709 of record JBAXXZ010000514.1, read on the forward strand.
TGTAGCTTTTCCCACTTTTTTTAATGGATTTCTTTTTTCGGAAGTTTCTAATTTCTCGGGTGTATTAATGAACTTTTCTGCCAAAGGTGTATTGCTGAGTGAAGGTGCAATGGCATTTACACGAATGCTTGGTGCTAATTCAGCGGCCAGTGCTTTTGTTAACCCTTCAATAGCGGCCTTGGCCATGGCGATAGAACTATGAAAAGGCATGCCGGTTTGGGCAGCAACAGAACTAATAAACACAATGGCCGGTGCTGTGCCATTTTTTAAATCAAGCAAAAAAGCCTGTGCAAAAGCAACCGCACCCAAGCTGTTGATTTGATAATCGTTTACAAAATCCTTTTCACTCATTCTTTGAAAAGGTTTTAATTGAATTGTGCCCGGAAAATAAACCAATCCATCAATGGCACAATTCAATTTTGGAAATGCACCAAAAGCATATTGTTCTATTTGATAAAATTCATCGTAGGCAAATGTTTTTTCTTTGGTGCTGATACCAATTACTTTATGATTTTGGTTTTGCAATAATTGCGCACAGGCAATGGCAGTTTTACTTGATGCGCCTGCAAATACATAGGTTTTAGACATGCTTGCTATTTTTTGCTGATTTTATTTCCGCTAATGGTGCGTTGTTGATTTGATTTAAATCGGCTGATTTTATTGCTTCTAAGTTTAGCGTGTTTTGTAGCACAATTTTCAACCCTTTTTCGCCAAGCAATGTAAGAGCCCGCTTTTAATTGTTTTTTCATCAAGGTTTTCACCTCGCTTTCCGAAAGCGCAAACTGAAATTTGATGGCTTCAAATGGAGTGCGGTCTTCCCAAGCCATTTCGATGATGCGGTTTAAATCTATAACGGTCATCGATTTGTTGCTTTTAACCGGCTCAACTTCCATATAGGCCATAGGGGAGGGTAAGCCGCTGTAATAACAGTAGTCGAATTCGCTGTCGGACATTATTTTTGATTAAAAATTTCTTCCATTTTTTTAAAACGGTAATCGAATATTTTTTTTAATTGTTTGCTAATAAACAAGGCGTTTGCAATTTTGCCCAGTATGCCAAAGGGCGCTTTGTAATGCACAATGTCAATCATTTCAACGCCGCCGGGCACTTCTTTTAAAAAATGTTTGTGGTGCCAAAAGGTATAAGGACCAAAACGTTGTTCGTCGACAAAATAATTTTTATCCATTACATGCGTAATTTCGGTTACCCAATGCATTTTGATGCCTGCAATGGGTGATATCTTGTAAGCAATAATTTGACCCGGATACATTTTGTTGTTTGCCAAATCGCTCAGAATATGAAATCCCATATAGGCAGGGGTAATGAC
>JBAXXZ010000515.1:0-2033 GCA_037127575.1 Bacteroidota bacterium
GATCAAAAACTATGGACCGCCTTAAGTTGCCCAACAGAAGGTTTAGAAATAGATGAAAAAACACTTACTTTAATTGATTTAGATGCCGATGGGAGAATACGTGTTCCTGAAATTTTAGAAGCCGTAAAATGGATTACTTCCCACATCCTTCACCCCGATGAATTACTCAAACAATCGAAGAGCTTGCCCCTTCAATCCATTAATCAAAATAACCAAGAGGGCAAAAACTTATATAACTCAGCCAAACAAATTTTAAAAAATCTCAACCTGGCCGAATCGCAAGAAATTACTGTTAGTCATACTAGTGACTTAACAAAAATATTTGCCAATACGGCATTCAATGGTGATGGTATTATTACAGTAGACTCAACCAAGGATGCTGATTTAAAAAAGTGCATTCAACAAATCATTCAATGTTGTGATGCAGTAAAGGACAGAAGCGGTAAAAAAGGCATTCACCAAAAGCACATTGAGGCCTTTTATGAGGCTTGTGAGGCATACACCAAATGGCAAAATGAACTGGAAAAAAATAAAAAAGAAATTTTACCCTTCGGTGAAAACACTTTGGAGGCTTTAAAATCTTATGAAGACATTCAATTAAAAATGAATGACTATTTCATCCGTTTAAAACTATTGAGGTTCGATGATCAAGCCGGTACCATGCTAAATCCTCATGCCAAACAAATTGAGGCCATCAGTACCCAAAATTTAACCACTTGTGCAAACGACATTGCCAACCTACCCTTGTCGAAAATTTCAGAACTGCCAAGTCTTCATTTAAAAGTAGGCATCAACCCATTTTGGGAAAGCAAAATCCATAATTTTTATCATAAGGTGATAGTGCCTTGTTTTGGAGAAAAAGAACATTTAACTGAAGCGGATTGGATTTTGATTGGTGAAAAATTTACAGCCTATAATGCATGGATGTCGGCAAAAGCAGGCGAAAGCGTTGAAAATATTGGACTAAGCGACGTTCAAAACATCTTAAAAAACAATCAAAAAGCACAATTAGATCAATTAATTGAACAAGATTTAGCCTTAGAAACAGAAGTCAACAACATTATATTGGTCGATAAATTAGTACGTTATTACTGTGATATTTTTCGCTTACTTAAAAACTTCGTTACATTTTTCGACTTTTATTCTCCCGACGAAATTGCCATTTTTCAAAACGGCACACTTTTTATCGACCAGCGCAGTTGTGCTTTGTGCATAAAAGTGAGTGACATGGATAAACACAGCAGCATGGTAGCACTCAGCGGCATGTTTTTAATTTACTGCGAATGCCATTCGAAGCGTCACAACGAAAAAATGACCATTGTGGCGGCCATGACAAATGGCGATATTGACAATTTGATTGTTGGACGAAACGCTATTTATTACGATAGAAACGGGGATGATTGGGATGCTACTGTGATTAAAATTGTGGATAATCCAATCAGTATTCGTCAAGCATTTTTTACGCCTTATCGCAAGGTGGCCAAGTTTATTGAATCGCAGGTTGAAAAATTTGCACAAGCCAAAGAAAAGGAAGGTCATGAAAAAAATACCGCCAACATCGAAAACACAGCTTCACAAATTGTTGAACCGCCAAAAGCACCACCAACGCCTTTTGATATCGGTAAATTTGTAGGAATTTTTGCTGCTATTAGTTTGGCATTGGGTGCCATTGGCGGCGTATTGGCTTCTTTTATTTCGGGATTTTTAAGTTTAACGTGGTGGAAAATGCCTTTGGCCTTAATGGGAATTGTATTGGCCATTTCAGGACCATCGATGATTATTGCTTGGCTGAAACTCAGAAAACGCAACCTGGCGCCCATTTTAGATGCTAATGGATGGGCTATCAACGCAAGGGCCATCATTAATATACCATTTGGCAACACCCTCACCGATTTGGTTAAATTGCCATTAAATGCCAAGATAAACCTGAATGATCCTTTTACAAAAAAGAAAAATCCCCTGGTAAATGTGATACTTATTTTGTTGATTCTACTCTTTATCAGCAGCCTGGTATTATGGAAAATGGGTATTAT
>JBAXXZ010000516.1:0-2030 GCA_037127575.1 Bacteroidota bacterium
GAGTAGTCTTGCACGAAATTTAGGTTTAAGAGTTTGCAGCTAATTCTAACAAATAATTACCATAACCGCTTTTGGTAAGTGGTTGGGCAATTTTAATTAATTGCGCCTTGTTGATGTAACCTTTATTATAAGCTATTTCTTCAATGCAACCAATTTTTAATCCTTGTCTTTCTTCAATGACTTGAACAAATTGTCCTGCTTGCATCAGTGAGGCGTGGGTACCGGTATCTAACCAAGCTGTGCCGCGGTCCATGATGGATACCTTTAATTTGCCTTGTTTTAAATATTCTTTGTTTACATCCGTAATCTCGTATTCACCGCGTGGACTTGGTTTTAAATTTTTTGCAATGTTCACTACTTCGTTATCATAAAAGTACAAACCGGGTACTGCATAATTTGATTTGGGCTCTTTTGGTTTTTCTTCAATCGATAACACATTATGATGGTCGTCGAATTCAACAACACCATAACGTTCGGGGTCGCTTACATGGTATGCAAATACTACGCCACCGATGGGATTATTTATGGTTTTGAGAGCAGATCCAAGGCCAACGCCGTAAAAAATATTGTCTCCTAAAATTAAGGCTACTGTATCGTTACCGATAAATTTTTCGCCAATAACAAAAGCTTGTGCTAAACCATTGGGTATTTCTTGTACGGCGTATTCAAACTTACAGCCTAAATTTTCGCCATTGCCTAAAAGTTTTTCAAAATTTGGCAAATCTTGGGGAGTAGAAATAATAAGTATCTCTTTAATGCCGGCCATCATTAATACCGATAAATGATAATAAATCATTGGCTTATCATAAATGGGCATCATTTGCTTGCTCATGGCAAGGGTAAGCGGGTGGAGGCGTGTACCGGAACCGCCGGCTAAAATAATTCCTTTCATGTGGTAAAAATGTAGCTGTTAATACAAAATTGTGATGCAAATATGAGTAATTTATGTAGAATGGTAAAACTTTAGTTCAATGCAAAGATATATTCCATGCAGCCTTGGTATAAAATAAAATTTTAATCAAAAAGAAAAATTTGAAATGATGGAACAGAAAAAGTGTTGGAGATGTGCAAGATTCAATCTAAAATTTTATTCGATTACGGGTTTTTGAATGCGAGTAAATATGCCACTTAGTTATAAATCTCGGTTTTGAGAAGGAATACCTCAAATATTGAGTAGAAGGGGAATTTGAATGATTAAAAAAGGCTGTATTTCTTTAAGGATTTGATATTTTTGTAGTGAAGGATACGCTAAGGGTTTTATTTCACAATTAAAACTTTAAAACTTAGGTCATTATATGTTTAAAATATCTAAAAATAATCCTATATTTACCCCTATTCATTTGAAGGTTATTGCTTTATGGCCTTTCAAGAATGAACCGACTCATTGGATGAATTTTAATATGAACTTGTATAAATGGGCTGTATCGATGCTCTTGGTCTTTTTGGGCTTTGGGTTGTTTGGTCAGCTAACTGTTAATTCTACTTATACTGCGTGTCCTAATCAAGCAGTTACTGTTACCGCAACATGGCCAAATGTGAGCATTAATTCAATGACCTTGGTAACACCTGTGGGTGTGAATTCCGCATCAACTAGTTTAGGTCCTGTGAGTACATTTACTGTTGCCAATTCAAGTTCAGTATCCACCTCAATTACTTACACATTAGTTGCCAGTGGTACAGCTGCTAGTGGCGCAACAACCGGTATTGCTGCCTTCAATCTTGTTATAAACCCTCCGCCAAATGTATCTTTTTCCAATCCACAATACGATTATTGTGCAGGCTCTTGCGCCACCATGGTGGCCACTCCCGGGGCTTTTTCTTATATTGTAAGTAGTTCGAACGGATTTAGCCAACCTTTTACCAGTAACATCATTACCATCTGCAACTTATCGTCTGTGCACAATGGTACTTATCTTGTTACATCAATTGGAACTTGTACTTCGCGTGGAACTTATACCTTGAACATTGCCCCGAATACACCTGTTAGCGTGAATTCAGCTAGCAATGTATGCCGTGGTGCAGCCGTAAAT
>JBAXXZ010000517.1:0-2020 GCA_037127575.1 Bacteroidota bacterium
GCATGGACCAAAATTTCAACCCGGATAAGCAACATACCATCAGTAAAAGTATCAGCATTAGTGGTACTGGTTTGCATACCGGTGTATTAGTGGACATGACCTTAAACCCAGCCAACCCTGGTTTTGGTTATCAATTTCAAAGAGTCGACTTACCTAACCAACCCATCATCAAAGCAGATTGCGACTTAGTTACCGATACCAGCCGTGGTACCACGCTTCAAGTAGGGGATGCTAAAATAAGTACAGTAGAACATATTTTAGCTGCACTTGTAGGATTGGGTGTTGACAATGTACTCATTCAAGTGAATGGTCCAGAAATTCCTATCATTGATGGAAGCTCGGCCCCTTTTATAGAAAAAATTGAAAAAGCAGGCGTGATAGAACAAGACGCTGCGAAAGCTTGGTACAGCCTTGATGAAAATATTTTTCATTATGATGATGAAAAGCGAGTAGAGATGGTAGCCTTGCCTGCGCTTGATTATCAAATTACTACATTGATTGATTTTAATAGCCCCGTTTTAGGAACACAACACGCTGCCTTAAAAACCATTAAGGATTTTAAAACAGAGATTGCCCCTTGTAGAACTTTTTGTTTTTTACATGAACTAGAAGCTTTACTTGAAAATGATTTAATAAAAGGCGGCGACATCAACAACGCCATCGTAGTTGTGGACAAGCCTGTCTCTAAACAAGAGATAGCTCGTTTGGCAAAAGTATTTAAGAAAGATAATATTGAAGTAAAAAGCGAAGGTTATTTAAACAATCTTGAATTAAGATTCCCGAATGAACCTGCTAGACATAAATTATTAGATGTTGTTGGTGACTTGGCTTTAATTGGCTACCCCATCAAAGCCCGCATCATTGCCAACAGACCAGGCCATAGCAGCAATGTGGAGTTCGCAAAAAAAATTAAACAGTACATTAAAAAAAATAAGCACGTTAAAGATGTTCCGGTTTACGACCCAACTTTACCTGCTGTGTTTAATCTAGAACAAATAGAAAAAACATTGCCTCATCGTCATCCATTTTTATTTGTAGATAAAATCATCGAATTAACGGACACGGTAATTGTGGGTGTAAAAAATGTTACTTTTAACGAATGGTTTTTCCCAGGACATTTTCCAGGTAATCCTGTGATGCCCGGTGTTTTGCAAATAGAAGCCTTGGCGCAAACAGGTGGAATTTTATGCATCAATGCCATGCCAAAGGGTGATTACGATACTTATTTTTTGAAAATTGACAATTGCAAGTTCAAACAAATGGTAAGACCCGGCGATACTATGTTGTTAAAAATGGAATTAACTGCTCCTATAAGAAGAGGTATATGTGAAATGCGTGGAACGGTATACGTTAATGGCAAAGTAACTACCGAAGCCGACTTAGTTGCACAAGTAATAAAAAGAGCAGAATAAAAAATAGAACAAAAAAATTATGACCCACCCCTTTACCTATATCGATCCCAATGCAAAAATTGCACCCAATGTTAAAATTGATCCCTTTACGGTGATTCATGGAGAAGTAACTATTGGAGAAGGCACATGGATTGGAAGTAGCGTAACCATTATGAATGGTACCAAAATTGGAAAAAATTGCCGCATATTTCCTGGAGCAGTTATAGGTGCCGATCCGCAAGATTTAAAATTTAACGGAGAAAAAACAACCGTTGAAATTGGAGACGGTACCACCATTAGAGAATTTGTGACCATTAACCGTGGTACTTCTGATAGATGGATTACTAAAGTGGGAAATAATTGTTTGATTATGGCGTATAGTCATATTGCCCACGATTGTATCATTGGCAATCATTGTATTTTAAGCAATAGCGTTCAAATCGCAGGCCATGTTACTTTAGGTGACTACGCTTGGATAGCCGGCGTGAGTGCGGTGCATCAATTTGTGAACATTGGACAACACGCTTACATTGCAGGAGGTAGCTTGGTAAGTAAGGATGTGCCTCCTTATATTAAAGCGGTACGCAATCCATTAAGTTATGGTGGTGTGAATAGTGTTGGATTAAAGA
>JBAXXZ010000518.1:0-2018 GCA_037127575.1 Bacteroidota bacterium
TCTGTTAAAGAAGTTAATGGCGAATTAATGGTGGTAAGTCAATTTACCTTACATGCTTCAACCAAGAAAGGAAACCGTCCTTCTTACATTAAAGCTGCTCGACCAGAGAAAGCCATTCCACTTTACGAATGTTTTATCAAAGAAATGGAAACAACATTGGCGAAGTCCGTAAAAACAGGTGTATTTGGCGCCGATATGAAAGTCTCTTTAGTTAATGATGGTCCAGTAACCATTTGGCTCGACTCAAAAAATAGGGAATAAAAAAACCCGAAATTGCTTTCGGGTTTTAGGTAGGGTTATTAGGAATTAGTATTCCCACAAATCGTGTTCGTATTCGAACAATTCATTTTTAATGCTTTCTGCTTCCAATAAAGCGGCAACTCCATTATCACGGAAATCGGCAAAATCTTTAATGGCATTGTCATATTGGTTAGCTTTCTTAACGATATAACTGCTAAACCAACGACCTTCGAACCAATCATCGTAAGTAATACGGGCGGCATCGTTCACACGATTAAACACTTCCATATTTACCATGATTTCACGTAAGTCTTGTTGATCAGGATCTGTAGGATCGCGGTGGTATTTTAACCAACACCATTCTTGTTCACCCACTTCTTGACCTTCAATAGAAGGTTGAACGATTAAGGCTACGCCAATGATACGAACATACATTCTTGATTCTTTTTTATCGAAAATCCAATCTTCCATCAATTTTACTTTCTTGATGTCTTTGGCTTCCAACTTCACGATAACTGTATCCATATAAAAGTTCAATGGATCATCTGGGTCACCGTTTGGATCGTATAAACGTTTTTCAGGTCTTTTTTGAGCGAAGAACGTTTCAAATTCTTCAGTTGTACGGCTTGAAGAAAGTGAATCATCTTTATAAGGAATTAGTTTTCCAGCCATGACTGCGTTGTACAATATAATGTTCAACGGGTTTTTAGGCCACATCATTGGTTGATTTTGTTTTTCGCGCATATCAATAACACGCCAGATGCGTTTTGCATAATGCACATCAGCCTCGCGTAAATATGGCCATGGCACTACCTTACGTTCCTGTACAGCTTGACGGGTATAGATGAAATCATCATATACACCTTGTGCAATCGTATCCAACGATAAACACCAAGCAGCTAAAAAAATGAAAACTAACTTTTTCATACTTCAATTAATTCACATCAAACACAAGTGGCGATGGCAATTGTTTTGCACCATCAGGACCTTTAACCTTGATTTGAGTTATAATAACTTTATCTCCTTTTTGTGCTCTTGCCAATGCAGATTGCATGGTTGGAGTTAACATTTGACCTCTACCGTTTTCAAAAATTGCGCCTCCACCTTTCTTAGGGATTAACAAGAATTGGAATTCGTAAGGGATATAATTAACGCCTTCAAAAGCAAAGTTTTTCAATGGGGCACGAATCACGTTTTGTGCACGCAACTGAGCAGCTGGAACACCACCGCTATTTTCGATAGTACCTAATGCCGGTGTTGGATCAGGAATTACACGAATACGGTATTTTTGTTCGCCCATTTTAGTGGTTTTTCCGTTTTTATCAACAGATACTGTTACTGCTACTTCACGTGCTGTTCTGTTTACATTTAACATATAAGCACCCGCTTGTTTAGGATCTGGTTTCAACGTACCTGCAGAAGAAGGATTTAAAGAAACCTTAACCTCTTTAGGAGAATAACCTGGTACAGAAACTGAAATTGGATTATCTAAACCAATATAAACCACATTCATTTTGGTCGCTGAAATTACCGCCATTGGTTTCAATGCGGTATAAGTAGCTTTAAATGGATATGATTCTGATTGTCCGTTTGGTTTACGCGCGGTGATCACTCCACTGTATTCTTTTTCACCTTCACTGGTTGCAATAACTTTGTATTTACCAACACCACCATCAACTGGCACGCTAGCACCGTTAACTGTAATGGTAGCTTCTTGTTTTGAAGAAGAAGCAGCAACAAAGATATCAGCTGAGTACTCACTACCTAAAGTAATGTAA
>JBAXXZ010000519.1:0-2015 GCA_037127575.1 Bacteroidota bacterium
ACATAGGCTTCGGCAATGGATTGTTTTCCGGCTTCTTCTGTTGAGAGATATTGCCTTGCACTTTGATCAATACTCGTGTACTGGTCGGCTTTCAAAAGCAAAAGAACTTTTTGTCCTTGATTGATTGTTCTTATAGATTGGTGAATTTCTTTAATATCAAAGTTAGTATACAACCTGTTACTTGCTTCTACAACAACAGTGCCGTCATCACGCATTAAAATTTGCGTATGACCAATATCTATTTTAGCCTTGACATTCATTTTCTCCTTCTCATCCATATTTGTGTAAACCACACTTCACCAAAAGTCTATCAAATTTATCAATTATAATTTATTCTAATCAATATTTAACACGCTTTCAGTATTTGTTTGATTTCATGCATTGCACTTTCAACTATTGAATCAATCGCCAACCAATGAATTTTTATCCCCTCCTTCTCCATTTTTCTAAACCAAGTCATTTGCCGCTTTGCATATTGAAAAATGGCAGTTTGAAGCAATTGCAACAGCTCATTTTTATCTATTTCACGTCTCAAATACATTGAAACAAACTTGTATTCCAATCCGAATTTATGCAATCGTTCATGTGTAATGCCATTTTTTAAAAGCTGATCAACTTCTTCAATTAAGCCATGGTTAAGGCGGTGCTGCAACCTTGTGGTGATTTTTTGTTTACGCAGCAATAAACTGCAATTCAGTCCAAAATAAACTGGTTTATAAATGGCATTCTTTTTTAATGTAATGTCACCGTTTTCTGTTTTATACCTGGCAATCTCAATTCCCCTAATAAGGCGCTTTTTGGCGTTTAAATCAACTTGCTGCCAAAAAGCCTTTGGATATTGTTCAAGTAAATGAAGTAAATTCTCTTTTGACAATTTCTCCAATTCTGCCCTCAAAGCTAAATCTTCACCAATTTGTGTATTCGAAAAATCTTTATGTAGGGCATCCAAATACAAGCCAGTTCCCCCACAAATAATTGGCAACTTTCCCCTGTTTTGTATTTTCAAAAAACTATTTTTTAAGTCTTGCACAAAATTGTGCAGGTAATATTGTTGATCCGGTGCAATAATGTTGATTAAATGATAGGGAATTTGTTTTTGTTTCACCACATACTCCGCCAAGTCTTTTCCTGTTCCTATATCAAGTTGTTGGTATACCTGACGCGAATCGGCACTAATAATTTCAGCATCCAACAAATAAGCCAATTCACAAGCCAATTTTGTTTTGCCCGATGCTGTTGGTCCCAGTATGGTAATGCAATTATAATTCACTTTTCTTTTTGGCTTGATACACCATTTTGATGCTGCCCGCATTTTCACTAAGGTAAAATTTTACCGCATCATATTTTTCGCCTTTATACAATTTTCGTTCAAAGGTTTTTCGGTGAATTAAAAATTGTTGGGCTTCTTTTTCGCTATGTAATGTAAATCCGGCTTTCATAAAGGACTGGCCGTCCGAAAATTGTTTGTCGACATAAGTCATGATATCGCCAGCTGCTTTTAATTCAAAAAAACTTTTTAATAATCGACTCAATCCCCCCGTTACCGTTAGTCCGGTTTTGTTGCAAAAACGTATCAATTCAAATGAACGTTCATGTGCCGCCAAACGGTTCATTTTTCGGCCTTTCGAAAATGATGCTAGCGCCACCAATTCACCTTCATAAAACAATCCCAAATTATAGGCACTGCCCGTGGCGCCCAACAAATGGTGTTGATTAAAAAAAATTTCGGCATCTGCCTTTTCTACTTTTTTGACTTCACATTTACGCGCAAATATTTTCTGGTTCATTTTTAATTGCGACAAAATCATACCGCATAATTTTTGCCGGCTGTTCACCAAATAATCAAAAGGAATCACATTGTTTTGCCTTTCCCTCTTTAAATCAGAACCTGTATCTTCAATTACAAATTTTAATTCCTTCTCACTGTGCGTCACCTGCAAAGTGTTCAACAGCATTTTACATGCAATGCCTTGCTTTTCCAGATCCTTCAAAAAGGCCGTCAAATATGCAGTGTG
>JBAXXZ010000520.1:0-2008 GCA_037127575.1 Bacteroidota bacterium
AAATGAAGGTGATTTAATCATTACCGAGGGTTATGATTTGGTGCATGATGGTGATCACATTGTATTAAAAAAGTAAAGAAATTATTTTAAAGCGCTTTGTTTAATTCATTTAAATAAACGCTATAACTCATTATAAAAAAAACCATGTTAGATAAAATAAAAGAATTTAAACCATCCAGTTGGGCCATTGATAATAAGGTGACGGTTTATTTGTTGACCATCTTTATTACCATTGCAGGCATCATGGCCTATAATTCTCTGCCTAAAGAGAACTTTCCGGATATTACAGTACCAACCATTTATATTAATACCATTAATGGCGGTAACTCTCCAACCAATATTGAAAACACCATTACCAAGCCCATCGAAAAACGTTTAAAGGCTTTATCGGGTGTAAAAAAATTCAACTCTACCTCATTGCAGGATGTGTCGGTAATTGTTGTTGAATTTAGAACCGATGTTAAAGTAGATGTAGCCAAACAAAAGGTGAAGGACGCTGTGGATGAAGCCCGTGCCGAGATGCCGCAAACATTAACGCGTGAACCCATGATTAAGGAAATTGCTTTTAGTGAGATTCCAATCATGTACATTAACGTAGCCGGTAATTACGATTTAAAACAATTAAAAAACTACGCTGAAGATTTGCATGATGCTATTGAAGGTTTAAAGGAGATTAATGAAGTAAAAATTGTTGGTGCCTTAGACCGTGAAATTCAAGTGAATATTGATGTGTATAAAATGCAAGCTGCCCAACTCACTTTAACTGATATTCAAAGGGCCATTGCATCCGAAAACTTATCGATTACCGGTGGTAACGTGCCATTAAACGGTATGAAACCTACTTTGAGCATTAAGAGCGAATTTAAGGACCCTAAAGAAATTGAAAATATTTTAGTGACCTCACAAGTGGGTGCAAAGTTATTTTTAAAAGATGTGGCTGAGGTGAAAGATGGATTTAAAGAGAAAGAAAGTTACTCGAGTTCAAAAGGTAAAAATGTGATTACGCTAAACGTGATTAAACGTTCGGGCGAAAACCTGATTGAAGCAGCCGATAAAATTAAAAAGGTAATTGCCGACTTGAAGAAAAAGCAATTACCTGAAGGATTGGAAGTGACCATTAGCGGCGACCAGAGTGCCAAAACGAAAACCACTTTGCAAGACTTAATCAATACCATTATTATTGGATTTATTTTGGTAACCATTGTGTTGATGTTTTTTATGGGAGTTACCAATGCCTTGTTTGTAGCCTTGTCGGTGCCATTATCGATGTTCATCGCGTTTTTACTGATGCCAAGCATTGGCTTTACGTTTAATATGATTGTGTTGTTTGCGTTCTTACTCGCATTGGGTATTGTGGTGGATGATGCCATTGTGGTAATTGAAAACACACACCGCTTGTTTGCCAATGGTAAACGCGATATTAAAACAGCCGCAAAGATGGCGGCGGGTGAAGTGTTTTTGCCGGTACTATCGGGTACCATCACTACTTTGGCACCTTTTATTCCTTTGGCTTTTTGGAGTGGCATCATTGGTAAGTTCATGTACTTTTTACCAATCACACTCATCATATCCTTACTCGCTTCTTTGTTTGTGGCTTATATTATTAACCCTGTGTTTGCTGTTGATTTTATGAAATCGCATGAAGAAGAAGCCATAGAACATGGCAAAATCAGTAAAAAAGGAAAATTACAATTGCTGTTGTACGCAGTATTGGCTTTGTTTAGTTATTTAAGTGGACATGTGGGTATTGGAAATTTTATTGTGTTTTTGGCTTTCTTCTTGGTATTGCACCGTATGTGGTTATACAAAGCAATTGAAGCATGGCAATTTAAAGTTTGGCCCGGTTTTGTAAACACTTATGTGAAGGCTTTAAAATGGTGTTTGAGTAAACCATGGCGCCCACTGATTATGGTAGTTGCCTTGTTTATTTTTTCGGTCTTCTTTTTTGTGGCGCGTGGACCAAAAGTTGTGTTTTTCCCGCAAGGTGATCCGAGTAACATCTATGTGT
>JBAXXZ010000521.1:0-2004 GCA_037127575.1 Bacteroidota bacterium
ATTGAATAAAATAAAGGATTTGGATCCAAAATTTTTAGACAATATTCAGCAAGGGATTGCGGCAGGCTCGGCATCGTTAGATGATGAAGAAATTAAATTCGCTACGGCCACCATGCAAATGAAAGCGGAAGCAGCCAATATTGCTACCGGAAAATACAATGCCAAAAAGTATAACGAGGCCGCCGATTATTTTTACAAAACAGGCATGCTCAACACCATTCTTAGTATAACAAAAGATACGGCCAGTTTTTACAATGCTTGTATTTCGGCTGCAAGGGCAAAAGACAATGACAAAATTATTAGCTACAATCAAAAGATGTTGGATTTAAAAATTGGCATGCCTTCTAATTTCAGTGCCATTGGAATTGCATACACAGCCAAAGGTGATACTGTTTCAGCATTCGATAATTTAAAAAAGGGCAGAGAACAATACCCGAATGATTTGGGATTATTGAATGAGCAAGCCAATCTGTTTATTGCCAAAGGGCAGAGTTTAAATGCCATTAATAACTTAAAACAAGCAGCTGAAAAGGATTCAAAAAACGCCTTTATCTTTTTAATGCTTGGTACCTTGTACGATAATTTGGCCAATCCCAAAGATGCAGCGGGTAAGGACTTAGTGAAACCGTCCAACTTCGAAGAAATGTTTAAAAATGCTGAAACAGCCTATTTAAAAGCCATTGATTTGCAGCCAAGCAATAAAGACTATTTTTTCACAGCCAATTATAATTTGGGTGCCATGTACAATAATTATGGCGGATCAATTGCTTCGCGCAAACCTGAAAAAATTGCCGATATGGTGAAGGCACAAAGAGAAATCGACGAACAGGCTAAAATTCAGTTTAAAAAGGCCATTCCGTTCCTTGAACAAGCCCTTTCTTTAAAACCTGAAGAAAAATCTTGTGTAAAAGCTTTAAGGTTGCTCTATTTACAAACAGGAAACGAAGCCAAAGCCAAAGATATGAGCGATAGATTGGCTAAATAATAAGATTAAGTAAAAAGTTCTTTATTCATAAGGCTTTTATGCTTAATTTTATAGCATGAATGATAAAAATCATGCCTATTGGCTTTTTTTTAGCTTACTTTTAATTTCAGGTTTTTATCTAAAATCACAAAGTACAGTAAATGCTTACGCCAAAATCACGGCCGTAAGTGGCAGCAGCGTACTCACAATATCAAACGTTGATCAAACAAACCACACATTCACTGTGGGTGGTCAGGTGATAATCATGCAAATGCAGGATGATGTGATTGGTTCAAACACCACCAACATTAGCACTTTTGGTAACTTATCTTCGATTGCCAATGCAGGCAATTATGAAATTAAAACAATTGCGGCCATTACACCAACAAGTGGCACCCCAACCTCATTAACCCTCACATCTGTTTTAGCAAATTCATATAACACAGGTGCCAATTCGAGTGTTCAACTTATCACGTTTAGAGATTTGGGCGCTAATTTTACAACAACAGCTAATATTTCGGGCATCACTTGGAACGGTAACGTGGGTGGTGTTGTAGCTTTTTACGTAACCAACACCCTTACACTTAATCACCGCATTTTGGCGGATGGACTTGGTTTCAGGGGAGGTTTATATTCAAATGATAATGGCGGAAGCATTTGTACATCTAACAGCAATACACTTTACATTGCCAATAACAATCAATTGGGTTATAAAGGTGAAGGCATTTATAAAAACACGACAAATAACTTCAATAATGCAAGAGGCCGCCTATTAAGCGGCGGCGGTGGCGGCAATGATCACAATGCCGGTGGCGGCGGCGGTGGTAATTTTTCTGCCGGCGGTCAAGGTGGTAACGGTTATAACAATTGCACTACTTTTCCCGGAGGTGGTTTGGGTGGAATTTCCCTATCTACCCAAATATCAGCTTCGTGCGTATTTATGGGTGGCGCCGGAGGTGGCGGTCAGCAAAATAACGGACAAAACTCTGCAGGTGGTAATGGTGGTGGCATTATTTTAATTAAAGCGAATACAATTGCAA
>JBAXXZ010000522.1:0-2003 GCA_037127575.1 Bacteroidota bacterium
CACCAAACAACCTTACTCGGCAACTCCTTTTTTGAGATCTGCAACACCACTCACTGCAACTGATCTTTTTGAGATCTCTCTGTAACCAACCCAGCGACTAGCAACGAGAACTCAATCAAATTGAACAAGGAGAAAGATATGAGAGAAATAGCAATCAGAGGTTTTATCAATGAGAAGTACAACACCACCTATGGCAAAGGATTATTTCGGCGAGCCATTTATAACGGATCAGTGGAACTACACAATCCCAATCAGAAGTACCTCGTAGATTTTTATGATTATGAGCAGTTTCAGCATACCGCTAAATCGGATGCACAAATCGAAGTATTAAAGAAACTCGATCAATGTAATGTCAGCTCTGTTGAGGGATTGGTTTTATCTTGGATCATCCATTACGAACCACTGACCAAAACCAAGACTCCTGTCGATGGCTACTGTATCTATCTGCAATCCACAGGTGAACTACATATCGAAGTTATTGATGTTCTAAATGGAACCAATGAGCAATGGGATTTACGAGCACATCACTGCAAATCCGTAGGTGCCAATAAACCAGTGTTTATTGGCACGAACGTAGACCTTAATCACAAGTAGTAAATCCACCTCAAAAAAGCCCTATAAGCAAAGATCTCAATAAAGCTAAGTGTCGAATACTTAGATGCTCGTCAAATTGCTTGTAGGGATTGTTTTAAACAACGACTACTTAAGTTAAAGATTCGTCGTCAAAAGACGACAAGAGAACATAAATACATATAGATATTTTTGGCTAAGGAAATCGTACTTTTCTTAGCCAAGTGTATTAAGTCGTTGATTCTTGGAAGATCTTTACTTTTTAAATACAGGTCGTCCAAAACAGCAAAAGGAAACATACTAATAGTAGTTTTATCTTAATAAAGGAAAAGACAAATGGCTCAAGCAAAAACACTCACTCAAGCAGAACTCGATCAAGTATTACGCTATGTATCAACCAGAAAGTTACCAGAGCGAAATCGTGCAATCTTTCTCACCAGTTTTTGGTCAGGACTACGTGTAGGCGAAATAGCCGCACTCAAAATGGGTGATGTTGTGAATGAAGATGGCACGATTAAAGCAGAAATACGCTTGAGTGCAGAACAAACCAAAGGTGGTCAGCCAAGAACGGTCTTTCTACCAACAAAACTTCGTATCGAATTAGCCAATTACTTCAAAACAAGATATATGTTTTACCCACAACTCCCCTTCTTTTACACACATAGAAAAGGCGGATTTACAGCGAATGGCCTATGTGTATGGTTCTTTACCATGTATCGTGGTGCAGGTATCAGCGGAGCCAGTAGTCATTCAGGAAGAAGAAACTTCATTACGACCTTGGCGAATAAAGGTATCTCTGTCAGAGTCTTAGCCAGTTTAGCTGGTCATAAATCAATTGCTGTTACACAGAAATATATCGACACCAACGATGATATGAAACGTAATGCCGTAGAACTCATTTAGCTTGTTCCGCATCGGAACAATGTTCAATTTTTCGTTTTTTGACTGAAAAAGCACAAAAATAAATATTTCTAAAATATTTTTTAAATAGTTGAAATCAAGCGATTTTTGATTGGTTTTTTAATGACCAAATCGACCGCAGAGCCTTTATAGGAAACCATCGAATTATTGCGCAAGTCTTTTTTACCACACTGCTATTTTTACCCTATCAAAAAACCACACTTTTTAAACTCCAAATCGACCGCAAACCCTTTACTGGCAACCAAGGAATTATTGCGCAAATCATTTACACAACACAAAAAAAGTACATTTGCGCAATAAATGCACTCAGCGATACAGTTCACTCCATCAGCACAGATATTTTTCTAACAAGGCAATCCTGCCAGGGTATCTAGGCTGACTTACTAAAGGAGAATTACGATGCAAAACGCAAATGTAACAAAAGATGTTGTTTCTACAGAGACCCAAAACTTAGCTTCAATTCGTCTTGAAGCAATTCAGGCACCAGTCAACTTCATCACTGAGGATGAAGC
>JBAXXZ010000523.1:0-2003 GCA_037127575.1 Bacteroidota bacterium
CATCACAGTGCCTTTGGTATCGAGGTATTCGCCTCTCGCGTTTTTGTAAGAAATTAGATACACGTATACATCAGCAGGACAATCGGCACCATCCCAGGCTTGTTTGTCATCAGAGGTTTCAAATATTTTTTTACCCCAGCGGTTAAAAATAGAGACGTGATAATCACTTTTGTCTACGAAGTAAGTAATGGGTAGCCATAATTTATTAATCCCTTCGGGCGCAAAGGCTGTGGGCACAAATAATCGACCTTCCATATAAACAGAGCCCAGGTTAGAATTACTTGAGCCTTTTATACCATAGGGGTTCCCGAAACTTTCGATGGCCTCCACATAATAATCAATACGTGCGCCGTTGGTCGATTCATTTTCCAGCTCATCTTGATAGCTGGTGGTTTGGGCATCGGTACTCGCAAACGGTGTAGAATTACTTACATCATTAATGATTCTGTAAATATTATAACCGCTCACTCCGGCTGCAAAACCTTCATATTTACTCCAGTTAAGATGTTTGGTAAATATTTTTTCCTTGTCTTCCTGAACCCTTAGCAGCATGGTTTTAGAGACATTGCCCGGCGTTCGTTCGTTGCTGCAGCTATCGCGCACCATGGTTTTGTACCAGTAACTTTTTTTAGTGGTTTCGGCTGTGTTATCGAGGTAGCTGTAAAAATGACGGCCTATGTAGGGTATAAAACCAATCATGGTAAAGTGTGCACTATCTTCTGAACGGTAGATATTGATGCCTACACTGGCGGCAACGGTATCGATGTATAATTTTAATTGCACCGAATTTTTGTCTATGACACTGGCCGATTGCATATAAACAAAAGAAGCGGCTTCAACTTGACTTGAAAAAAAGAAGTTTCGGTTGGAAGAAGAGGTAATGGTTTTAGCGCGATTGATCACCCTCACAAAATAACCCACGAGTTCGCCCGGCTTGGTTTTGTTGTGTGTATAGGTGGTAGTAGTTGTGGTGGCTAATAATTTAAACTGCCCGCCGGCTACCGTATAATAAATGCGGTACTCGAGGGTTTCGTTACCGGGCGACCAAACATACTCATTCCAATTTAATTCGGTTTGATAGGCACAACTGTTGTACTTAGTCGAAAGGTAAATGGTTCTTACATCATAATTTACGGTGCTCTGTGCTCCACAACTATCAACCGATTGCACAAAAAGGCCTACCGAATTGGAATTAGCGCTTGTAGTTTGATACAGATAACTGGTCGTGTTTCTTCCGTTCACCACATCCAAAGCCACATTCGACCCGGTTGGCGTGCGGTACTGAATTTCGTATTGATTAATATCTTTATCATAAGGTACCTCCCAACCAAGGATGACATTACCATTGGGCAGCACACTTACTGAGTCAACATAAGGTCGGTTGGGCGACTTCGTATTGGTGTATTCACCGCCATTAATATTTGAAGCTGAAAAACAAACGCCACTATTATCTTTAACAATAACCTGATAATTCATTTTAGCCTTACACACATTGATGGTGTCATAACACAAGGTGTTTGTGGTCAGAAAGAAATTACTCCAAGTACCCAGCGGATACTCTTTAATGATTTTGTAATTATTGTCGGTGCCTGGGCGATTGGGTTGATGAATAGGATTATAGTCTAAGGTGAGACATTCGGCAATGGAGTATTTATGGATATTAAGAAAAATACTGTGAAGCGTATCGGAAGGTATTGAGCTACTAACACCTGAGGAACCATAACGACTTACAATGAAGTAGTAAACACTTTGAACTGTTGAAACCGTATTGGTATGAACAAAAGTGGTAGCCGTTATGGCGCCCACCGCACCAACGTTTGAAAAAGGTCCGCTAGCCAAATTTGAATACCAAATATCGTAGGATGAGAAGGCATGGTTTGGGTCAGCTGGTGGAATCCAGGACAATTTCACATCGCCATTTGCATTAATCACTTCAAGGCAACGCAAATCGGGCGCTGCAACCTGAGAAAAGAGCCTGCTGCCAATAAAAAGAAGTAATAAGA
>JBAXXZ010000524.1:0-1990 GCA_037127575.1 Bacteroidota bacterium
TTGTCAGCACTTTACGTTTTTCTAAGTCCATTATAGTGGCATTTAGAAATGAATACCAAATTTACGTTAAAATGGCAGCTAAAATCATGACAATTGTCACTATACTTAGTCCTTCGACTGATTAAATTTGATTAAAGATTCAACACATGAAACAATTTATACTCAACTGTATTTTAATTTTGTCATTGTCTGCTTCAGCACAAACTTATACCATCGATAAAATTGTGTCGAACACAAATGGTTTTACAGGACCAATGAACGGCGTGCCTGGTGATCTTTTTTCAAGCACCATCACGTTTTCAAATTCAAGCGCAACCGATATCATTTTATTCATGAACCGGTATAAAAACAACATTCCCATGTATTGGGGTGTGTGTTATTGTTACATCAATTGCCACACCATTTATCAAGATACATTGAGTGTTTTTATTCAACCGCATTCAACAGCCGACGTGAGCATTCAATTTAAAACCGACTCGGTGAATCCCGGTCTCGCCAAAGTGGGCTTCTCAGTATATCAATTGGGTTTTCAAAACAATGTGCAAGATATTCAAATGACCGCTTCTACGATGAATAACGTGGGTATCATCGAATTATCAAATAAAAATGCGCCCCTTGTTTATCCTAATCCAACGCAAAAAGACTTAAATATTTTTACCAACGAAACAATCCAATCTGTTTTATTATACAATGTATTGGGCGAATTACAAAACGAATACAAAAACATTAACGCCGGTACTTTTAATTTAAACTTGGCAGAATTTACCAACGGCCTCTATTTATTGGAAGTTACAAGCGGTAACAAAACACACACACAAAACGTTATTAAAAATTAAACCATGAAATTAACTTTTAAACTTTCAGCATTATTACTTGTCCTTTTAATCACATTTGGCAATGGTCAATTATTCGCGCAATCAGCCAAACATAAAACCGAACAGTTTAAAGTGTACGGTAATTGCGGTATGTGCAAAGAAACCATCGAAGGGGCTCTAAAAAAGAAAGAAGGCATTAGTAAAAAAAGCTGGGATAAAAACACCAAAATGCTGAGCGTAACATTTGATGAATCAAAACTCTCACTCTTACAAATTAAACAAAAGTTGGCCGATGTAGGTTATGATACCGATGAATTGCAAGCCAAAGACGAGGTGTACAATAATTTACCGGACTGTTGTAAGTACGAACGCGCAAAAAAATAATACATGAAGAAGCTCAGTTTATTGATCGGTTTTTTGTTTGGCATCGCTACACTGGGCAATGCACAAACGGCAAGCAATTTTTCTTGCAACGATTGTTCGGGTAATTTTCACGATGCTTTTACCGACCTCAATGGCGGTAAGGTGCTTGTTTTGGTGTGGGTGATGCCTTGCTCAAATTGTATCAACGGCGCCTTAACTGCGCAAACCGAAGTGCAATCGGCCAATGCAGCCAATCCCGGAAAAGTGTTGTATTATTTATTGGATGATTACGCCAATACCACCTGCGCCACTTTAAATGGCTGGGCCCTTAGCAACGGCATCACTTCAGCCATTGTAATGTCGAACAGCTTAGCAAGCATGACTGCTTATGGTGTTGCAGGCATGCCTAAAATAGTTGTTTTGGGTGGAAAAAACCATGATGTGTTCTACAATAAAAATGCACCTGATTTTACAGCAACCGGTATTCGTGATGCCATACAAGCCGCTTTGGCAGCTGCACCCAATGCAATTCCCGAAGTTTCAAAACAAAGTTTTTCATTCACTGTTTACCCAAACCCTGGCAACGAAAACATTCATCTTAATTTCAGCAATGCTTCTTCACCCAACACGCATGTGCAAATATTCAATGCTTTGGGCGAATGTGTAATGGATACAAATATTTTAAGCAGTAACGAAGCACAAATAAATTTAGCGAACCTAGCCAACGGCATTTACGAAGTTTATTGCATTAACGCCAAGCAAAACATGCGACAGAAAATTTTACTGTTTCACTAATTAAAAATTTCATGCGG
>JBAXXZ010000525.1:0-1985 GCA_037127575.1 Bacteroidota bacterium
GTACCAATGGTCCGCCGCTTGGCGCTTTGAGATAAGGTAAAGATTTTTCTTCAAAAGTATGCGGAGCATGGTCGGTGGCAATTACATCGATTGTGTCGTTTAAAACTGCTTCAAATATTTTATCACGGTCGTAGGCCGTTTTTACCGAAGGATTCCATTTAATAAAATTGCCTTTGGTTTTATAATCCTCATCACTAAACCAAAGATGATGGATGCAAGCTTCGGCAGTGATGCGTTTGTCTTTTAAAGGAATTTTGTTACTGAATAAAGAAAGCTCTTTTGCAGAAGAAATGTGTAAAATATGTAAACGTGTATTGTGTTTTTTGGCCAATGCAACAGCCATTGAAGAAGATTTGTAGCAGGCTTCATCGTTGCGGATAATAGGGTGAAAATAAGCTTCGAGGTCTTCGCCGTACTCAGCCACAATGCGTGTTTGGTTTTCTTTAATTAGGGGATCGAACTCGCAATGCGTGGTGATTAGGGCATTTACTTTTGAAAAGAATCCTTCGAGCACTTCTTCATGGTCGACCAACATATCGCCGGTAGAGGAGCCCATGAAAATTTTGAGGCCGCATACTTTTGAATAATCAACTTTTAAGGCTTCTGCCAAATTGTGATTGGTGCCACCCATAAAAAAGGAATAATTGGCCAATGAACATTGCGCAGCACGTGTGTATTTTTTTTCAAGTTCATCTACAGTTGTGCTTTGTGGCACTGTGTTTGGCATCTCCATGTATGATGTCACACCACCGGCCACAGCGGCCTTAGCTTCGGTATAAATTTCTCCTTTGTGTGTTAATCCGGGTTCACGAAAATGCACTTGGTCGTCGATTGCACCGGGCATTAAATATAAACCGGTTGCATCAATTTCTTTTGCACCAAAAGTGTTTTGAATGTTTCTTTCAATTTTTGAAATGAATTGCCCTTCAATGAGTACATCGTAAACGGCAATTTCACCTTCATTCACCACATGGGCATTTTTTATCAGATATTTCATAGGTCGAATATTTCTATAAAGTTACGCCAGGCAAGTCCAATAATTATTAAATTTTAATTATTAATTTCTAATTATGGCTTACTACTCAAAGTTTTTCAATGTCTATCATTAACTTTTCGATTTTTAACTTGGCTTCTCGCGCGCTACAATTGTAGTTGTTAAAGATGATTGAGAAGGCGAGTTCTTTGCCTGATTTACTTTTCACGTAACCGCAGTATGCTCTGCAGCGTTTGATATAGCCTGTTTTGGCGCGCAAATTGTTTTCTATGGCGCTGCCTTTGCCCATGTTGCTCATACTGCCGTTTTTTCCGGAAACAGGTAAGGAGGCATTGATGATTTGATAAGTGCTGCTGTCTCTGTAAATTTTTGATAACAGTTGTGTTTGAAAGGCCACTGTAATGGTATTGGCTCTCGATAAGCCCGAAGCATCTACCATATACAATTGATCTGTGTCTAATCCTCTTTCGCTAAAATGTTTTTTTATTCGTTCAATGCCCTTTGCAGAATTGCCCTTGCCCAAGGTTTTTACCAAACTTTCACAATATAAATTGTTGCTGCTTAAATTAGTATGATAAATGATTTTATCGAGAGTGGGGGAATACTGCGTATAAATCAAATTTACTTTCGAACTATCATTGCCAATATAATCGGAGAGCACTTTGTTTTTATCACAGCTGATACCAATTTTAGTTAAGGACAGATAGAGGTCTTGTGCACACAATAGCGCAGGATCGGGCAGGGCAGCTTCCACTTCATAATTTGTTTTGTTGGCAGGCAAGGTGCCTTTTACAATTTTACTAAAACCAAAAGGATTGCCGTAAACATAGGCTTCATCTTCGGTTCCACCAGCCACAACTTCGTTTTCAACTTTGAATTTTTTGTCAAAATAATCGGGCCAAATTTTTTCAAGACTTGTTTTTGTACCCGCGGCACCGCTGTTAAAATACAATTTGAATTTATTATCACGGTAACTTAAACCACAGGGTAC
>JBAXXZ010000526.1:0-1974 GCA_037127575.1 Bacteroidota bacterium
GGATTGCCTTGGGAAAAAGCCAAAGCCTTTGATAACAGTGCACCAATTGGTTTGTTTGTTAACAAAAACCAATTGGATTTACTAAATATTCAATTTGAATTAAAAATCAATGGTGCATCAAAACAAGTTGGCCTGTCATCGGATTTGATATTTTCTTTCGATAAAATAATAGCTTACGTATCGCAGTTTGTGACATTAAAAATGGGCGATTTAATTTATACCGGCACACCCGAAGGGGTAGGCCCGGTGAAAATTGGCGACACTTTAGAAGGCTTTATGAATGGCACTTCGATGCTGCATTTAAACATACGCTAATAAAATTTGTAACAAAAAAAAGCCGCCAATTTCTTAGCGGCTTTTTGTATTGGTTTTTATTTTAGTTCGGTACAAACACATTGTAGGTTAAATTCACCGCATTACGAATGCTGCCATTATAAAGTGAAGATTGGGAAGTGTTTACTTTTTGAAAAACCCCGCTCTTACCCGGAACAATTGAATTATTTGGTTTAATGGTGTCTCTGGTGGCAGCATAATCATTCACCCAAATATTTGCAATTTGATTATAACCCGCACTGCCTTGTTCAACTGTGTTTAAAGTAAAGGTATATGCACCATTGCCATCGGTGGTGGTTTCGTACGAACGGCTGCTGTACGTGGATGGATCGTTGCTAAAGTTTAGGTATACTTTGCGGTTTAATACCCCCATGCTTACGGTACTGAGGGTGGTTAATGTGCCGCTTAGAACTTGTTTCAGTGTATTGATGTACACATTGCCGGTAACAATGGCAGTGCCTGTTTTTAAATTGTTAGCGCCATTGGATGCGAGTGGACTTCCGAAGTAATTATAATCTACTTGTGCATTTTGTCCCATTACCAAAGTCTTGGTAAAATTATTGCCCAAAAATGAGGCGTAAGCGCCTTTTCTGGCTTGGTTGTTAATGATGGTATCCAATGTGCTTGTAAAACCATCGAAAGAAATTTCAGCATTCACCCCGATGGCATTGCTTCTAACGGTTACAATATAGTTGCCCAATGAATCGCTTTTACCATAATATAAGTCGGCCCCTTGAACTGATGCGCTTTGGTATAAATCGGCTTTGTTCACTTTTACCACTACATTAATGCCGGCAGCCGGTCTTTTACCGGAATTACTCCAAGACGTGTTACCGTTAGGCACAATCACATTTCGGCTCAAATTACCTTTTAAAACTAGTGTGCCGGTTACATCTGTGGCAACAAAATCGCTGCTTGTGCTGCTTTTTTTACAGGCCGCTAAACCAATTAATATGGCGATGGCTAGAATAGATTTTTTCATGTTGTATGTATTGAATTAAAAGTGAAAAATTAAAGTGAGTGCACCGGCGCCACCGCTTAATACAGTGTTACCATTTAAAGTGTTATTCATCGAAAACACAGCGCCGCTATTGTTGTCGACCGAAAAGCCCTGTGACAATTCTCTAGAATCGGCAGCGATTTTTTCGGTGATAACTGCAGGACCGTTTTGACTGATAAAATAGACTTCTTGTTTGCTTGTAGAAGGACGTGTTCGGGTTAAGGAGTATGCCCAGCCATATTCGGCGGCAATTGATATTTTTGAGAAAATAAAATATTCGATGCCAACAAATCCGCGAACACCCAGTCTAAAACCGCTTTTATCGGTACGTTCGAGTGTACGCACGGCGCGCTGCGGACCTAAATTTGAAAAGCTGGGCGTTTGAACGGCGGTTAAACGGTTATTAAAATCGGTGGTGTATGTTACATTGTATTGATCTGAGAATTTATTGCCATAAGTAAAAATTTGGCTAGAACTGGTGGAACCGAATCCGATTTCCCCCCCGTAAAAACCTTGCAAACGGCGATATCCACGGCGCTTTTCATAACCAACAGTGAGCATCCAATTTGTTTTTACAAAAGAGGCTTTGTCTTCAACCTTTAATAAAGCAGCAGCATCTCTATCGGCTTGTGTGCCTTTAC
>JBAXXZ010000527.1:0-1965 GCA_037127575.1 Bacteroidota bacterium
CTCAATGCCCTCAATATTCCGCAAGGTGCGGTAATTGTTACAGCCAACGGCATGAATCTGGTTGAAAATACCGATTTCACAGTAGATTATACCTTGGGTCGTGTAAAAATCATTAATGAAGGTATTTTAAATTCAGGAGCAACCATTAAAGTGTCACTCGAAAGCAACTCGCTGTTTAGCGTACAGCAAAAAAGTTTATGGGGCACACGACTCGATTATAAAGCAGGAAGAAATTTAATTTTAGGGAGCACCATTTTACGTTATAACGAACGACCAATGACCCAAAAGGTAACCATAGGCGATGAGCCGGTAAGTAACATTGTGGCCGGCTTAGATTTTAATTACAAAACCGAAGCGCCTTTTTTAACGCGTTTACTCGATAAGTTACCATTTTACAGCACCAAAGAAATGAGTAGCATTACCACCCGTGGTGAATTCGCAAAGTTATTTCCGGGTAACGCCAAGGCTATTAATACCAATGGCGGTAACTCTTATATTGATGATTTTGAAGGGTCCATTTCTGTTATTGATGTAAAAGGGGCTAGCAGCTGGTACTTAGCTTCCATTCCCCAACACATTCCGGGTAGCATGTTTCCCGAAGCACTTAAAAAAGGAACCATTGAAGCAGGGATGAATCGCGCACGGTTTAACTGGTATAACATCGACGCCATGTTTACCCGTGATCAAAGTGGAACGACACCTTCCTATTACGCGAGCAAAAAATTATTTTCTAATAACATGTGGCGCCAGGTGTTTGAAACCGAGTTGTTTCCAGGCAAAACGCCTCCTAACGGTCAGCAGGTTGTTTTACCAACCCTCGATCTTGCTTTTTTTCCAAGTGAACGCGGACCCTATAACTACGACGTAAAAGGATCCTCCATTTCTTCCGGTATTAATACCGACGGCAGCTTAAAAACACCCGATAAACGCTGGGGTGGTATCATGCGCCGTCTCGAAACCAACGACTTTCAAGCAGCTAACGTGGAGTACATTCAGTTTTGGATGATGGATCCTTTTAATGAAGATTATACTTCTGATACTGATCCGGCTTTTGATAAATCAAAACCACCTGAAGGGGATATGTACATCAACTTAGGAAATATTTCGGAAGACATTGTGATGGATGACCGGATGGTTTATGAAAATGGATTGAACGGCGCACCGGGTTCTCCAGTAGCAGCTGTAGATACCATTCCAACCGCTAATGTGCCTTTACAACCTCCTATTATTAATGCTTTTTCACAAAACAATAATTATCGTCCCTATCAGGATGTAGGCTACGACGGACTCACCGATGATGATGAGCGTATTCGTTTTCAAACTGCGGTTAACGACATGAACAACCTTGCGGGTATCAGCGATGCTGCAAAACAAGCTTTTCTGGATGACCCTTCTACCGACCGTTATCACTTTTTTAGAGGCGATGATTATGATAATTTTCAATCCAATACCATTCAACGGTATTCGAAATACAACAATCCCGAAGGTAACTCACCAACTGAAACGCAATACAAATCGCAAAACGCTGCAGGCTACTCTACCAGTGGTACTACTTTACCAAACATTGAAGATGTAAATAAAGATAATACCTTAAGCACCGTTGAAAATTATTACCAATACCGCGTAAGTATCAGGCCGGGCGATATTAATCCAAGTTCGGTGGGTACTAATTTTATTGTGGATGCCTTTGATGGTACCGCTCAATTTAGTGGTGTGACCAAAACGGTAAAATGGTATCAATTTAAAATTCCTATTTCACAATTTGAAGATAACATAGGCGGTATAGAAGGGTTTAACTCCATTCGTTTTATGCGGGTGTATATGAAAGGTTTCGCCCATCCGGTAATGGTGCGTTTAGCTCGCTTTGAATTGGTGCGAAGTGATTGGAGACGTTACCAATTCGATTTGCAAAAACCAGGCGAGTACATTGCAGCCGATGCCAATACTGCCTCCTTTGATATTTCG
>JBAXXZ010000528.1:0-1961 GCA_037127575.1 Bacteroidota bacterium
CTCTTTAATAATGTTTTTGCTGATATCGAGGTATTGTAAATTTTTAAATTGTAAAATTTGTTTCGGAAATTCTCTGAATTTTTTTTTGCGAAGCGTTAACTTTACCACGTTGTAAGGGTTTTCGAGGGCGGCATTTAAATCGGTGTATTCTTGATATGTAGCCAATGTAACAGAATCAAGTAATGCTGTTTGCGACTGCACCAATTGGTAACACAACATAAAAAGGATGATGTGAATTTTTAGCTTCATGTTAATTGTAACATTTTTTGCAAACTGTTGGCCTTGTCTTCATGTAATGCCAGTTTTAGTTCATCTAAATTTGCGAATTTTTTTTCATCCCGTAAAAAATCAATAAAATGGATACTGATATCGGCATTGTAAATATCTTCTTCAAAATGAAAAATGTGCACTTCCAACTTGAGTTTTTTATCGGCATCGGTGGTTGGATTTAAACCAATGTTCATCATGCCAAAATAATTCTTTTGATGCACTTGCACAGCAACAAAATACACACCCGATTTTGGAATCATTTTATCCTGCTCGGTTAATGATAAATTGGCAGTTGCAAATCCCAATTGTCTTCCCAATTGTTTGCCTTTAATCACCTTTGCTTTTAAAAAATATTGGTGACCCAAATAATCTTTGGCCAAGGCTACCTTTCCTTCTTCGAGGGCCTTGCGTATTTTGCTGCTGCTAACCGCTATATTATCAATGTCCAATGCTGAAATTTCTTCCAGATGAAAATTAAATTCTTTGGCATATTGTTTCAACACTTGAATATCACCCAATCTGTCTTTGGCAAACTTATGGTCATAACCAATCACCAAATGCTCAACTTTTAGTTGTTTGATTAATATGTCTTCTACATAATGTTTCGGACTGGTATTCGCAAAATCCCTACTAAATGGATATACCACGGCAACATCCACGCCATGCTTTTTGAACAGTTCAAGCTTTTCATCAATCAGGGTCAATAATTTTAAATCCTTTTGTTCGGGAAATAAAATTTTTCTGGGATGTGGCTCAAAAGTGAGCACAACGGTATTTAGACCACTTTCAGCCTTTAAAGCTTGTAAACGTTTTAATATTTTTTGATGCCCCAAATGCACCCCATCGAATGTGCCGATGGTAACAATGGTGGGTTTTTCTATTCTAAAATGTTCGGTATGTTGTATGGTGAGCACAAGGCAAAGATAAGCTAAATAATAAATTGCGAAAGCTCATCAGTATACGCAAAGTGTTTATCAGCATCCATGGTGTGATTTTGGCGTCGAAAAACACATGTTTGCAAAACTTCTCGTTGAAGTTTGTGTCATTTTACAAACGCCACATGAAACAAGTAATTTGCAATAGCACAAGGCATAGTTGAAGTTTAATTTTAATTGGATTGAATGATAATATGCCTAACGATCATATGCTGTCTGTAAAACTGTTAAAAACCCCTTAATAAATCCTACTTTTTTCTTCCTTCTTTTAAATAAAACTACTACCTTTGCGCTCGAAAAATTACAAACAAATTATATGTCACAACAAATTGGCAAAATAGCCCAAGTAATCGGTCCCGTTATCGACGTGCGTTTCGACTTGGATGGCGGTACATTACCAAATATTTTAGATGCGCTTGAAATTATACGCGACAATGGTCAAAAATTGATTCTTGAGGTGCAACAGCACATTGGTCAAGACATGGTGCGTACCATTGCCATGGATAGCAGTGACGGCGTTTACCGCGGTATGGAAGTAGCTACCACTGGTGCAGCCATCATGATGCCAACAGGCGATAAAGTAAAAGGCCGTTTATTCAATGTAGTTGGTGAAGCCATCGACGGAATTGGCGCAGTTAGCAATGTAGGTGGTCGTGGTATCCACGCTGAGCCGCCTCGTTTTGAAGATTTATCTACTGCAACAGAAGTATTGTTCACAGGTATCAAAGTAATCGACTTAATTGAGCCCTATTCAAA
>JBAXXZ010000529.1:0-1960 GCA_037127575.1 Bacteroidota bacterium
GGTTAATACCGCCGTCGTGCATAAAATAAGGATGCCAATTTAAATTGAACAATGGCGGCGTATTACGGTTACCGTTTAACTCTTTAATACCGTGACTAAGTTGGTGTCCGGCATTGGCGAAGGCGGCAAAATCTTGGTGACATGATGCGCAAGATACAGTGCTATCGATACTTAAAATGGGATCATAAAACAAGGCGCGTCCCAATTGAAATTTAGCCTCTGATAAAGGATTGTTTGAAAAGGTATAAACGGGTTTAGGCCAGCCATCAGGCACCACTTCTTGTATTGGAGAATTGGCTATCACAATTTTCGGATCGACCTTACAGCCAAAAAACAAAGCGGCAAAAGAGGCAATTATAAAAAAGTGTTTCATTTAGTTGTTTTGCACCAAATTAAATCGAATCATATCGGCATAATTATCGGCCACCATTTTGGCCGTTGTGCCTTGGTTCAAAATATTGTACTGTGTTTTAAAATCGAGTTTATTGGGATATGTAAAAATCTCGTTAACATCCACGTTAAATTGCACCAAAGGCGTTGCCGTTTCTTTAACGTTGGCAGTGGCGCTTCCGAACGACAAGTTAAATCGGCGTTGGGTTTTATTAATGCCGCCATAACCGCCGATGTGGAATTGAAATTTTTTATCACTTGTTGGCACCCTACCTGCAGTACCTTCGAGTTTTAGAAAAATATAGCCTGTGTTCCAACTCCAAAACATATCGCTAACATTCACCGGATCTAAATCACCACTTTGTGTGCCAGAAACATTGCGGGTACTATCTACCCCAAGCATAAACGAAATGAATTTGTAATTGCCAACCGGCACATTGCTCAATGGCAAAGTAAAGGATGTTGCTGAGGTATGGCGCACCAAATGGTAACTTTCACTTTCAGTATAAACGCTGTTATCGCTTCTGGTTAAAACAATATTGGAGATGAAGTAATTAAATTTCGTTACCATCAATGAATCCCCATTCAGGTTGATGTACAATTTATTAAAAGCCAAGCGGGCTGTATCTACTTTGGCTATAAATTCGAGATTCAATTTTCCCTTAGCCTCAGGGGTAGGTGTTGGGTCGGTATTGGTATTCACCGGGTCCTTTTTACAGGCCATCAAAATCAATAACAAACACAATGAGGTGCCTTTAAAAAGAAGGTGTATAGGTCGTTTAGAAATCATATGCACAGAACTTAGGTGAATGCTTCAAATTTAGTCAAAAAATAAGCAAGCAGCACTTCCTAGCGGTATTTTGCGGAAAATGGTCTGGTTTTGGCCCTGAAATTTGTTTTTTTAAAAATTCCTATATTTGAGCCCTAACTAATTTAAAAAGCATGACGTATTTGGATTTTGAAAAACCCATTCAAGAACTGGAGGCAGAATTAACCAAGCTAAATGAAGTGGCTTCTAAGAGCAAGGTTGATTTAAAGGAAAAGATCATAGAATTAGAACAACACATTAAAGATAAAACCAAAGAACTCTATTCAAACCTAAGTGCTTGGCAGAGGGTTCAGGTGAGTCGTCACCCCGAACGTCCTTATACCCTCGCCTACATTGATTCTGTATCGGATAAAAGCTTTATTGAGCTGCACGGTGATAGAACCGTAGGTGATGATAAAGCCATGGTGGGCGGATTTGGTGAGATTGATGGACAAACAGTGATGTTTATTGGTCAGCAAAAAGGCATTAACACCAAGATGCGACAAATTCGCCGTTTTGGTATGGCAAACCCTGAAGGCTACCGAAAAGCCTTGCGTTTGATGAAAATGGCTGAAAAATTTAATAAACCAATTGTTACTTTTATTGATACCCCGGGTGCTTATCCAGGATTAGAGGCCGAAGAACGCGGTCAGGGTGAAGCCATTGCCCGCAACTTGCTTGAAATGGCCCAATTAAAGGTACCTGTAATTTGTATCATTATTGGCGAAGGCGCTAGCGGTGGGGCATTGGGTATAGGCATTG
>JBAXXZ010000530.1:0-1958 GCA_037127575.1 Bacteroidota bacterium
CCATGACATTTAAAACCAATTGATTGGATTGAATGGGACCTGCGAGGCTTGTGCTGTCAGCGATTATACAAGGCCACAATATTTTATGGTTACTTACTAATGGTTCACCTTCTGAAAGATAAACACCACTTAAATAGTTCACACTATCGTTAAGATTAAATAAGCTGTCATAAACTAACAATTGAAACTGATTAATCGCTTGATTAAAGGTGGATTTTTTAATGTTAATAACGCGATACTTATTATCATTAGGGTAACTTAATACGTCTAAATAATCTTGTTCAGGATTAGTTTGTCTCAACCCAAAAATTTGACAATTATATTCTTGAAAAAATAAAAATGATAGGATGATTAAAATGGATTTTTTCATCAGAATTTAATTATCACATTAACCACCAATGCTGATCATGTTTCGGTTTTGTTGATTTAATTCGGTGTTCGAAAAATCATCGAAATGGGTCATGCCACCCCGCACTGATTTTTTGTGCCATACACTTTCGCGGATGATTTGCTCAATGCTCTTGCCTTCTCTTAAGGCGGTAAGCAGATCGGTTTCGCTTGAAGAAAACAAACAGTTTTTTATTTTTCCGTCAGCTGTTAGTCGCAAACGGTTACAAGTATCACAAAATGGATTGGTAACTGTAGAAATAATTGCAAAGGTGCCTTGGTATCCTTTTATTTGAAAGGCTTTTGAGGTGTCGTTTTTTTTATCTTGTAATTTAATGACTTGGCCGGGGAAAGCCGTTTCAATTGTTTGCAACATTTCGGCATATCCCAAGCCCTTGCTCCAATCCCATCGGTTGCCATTAAAAGGCATAAACTCAATAAAACGGTAATGGATGTTTTGGTGCTTTGTGAAATTGATAAAATCAATTATTTCTTGGTCATTCACACCTTTTATGATCACGGCATTTAACTTCACATGAAATTTTTCTTGAATCAATAAATCGATGTTTGATTTTATTTTTTGAAAATCATTTCTTCGCGTAATGTTGTTGAAAGTGTTTTCCTGCAAGGAATCCAAACTGATGTTTATGGATTGGATTCCGCAAGTTTTGAATGTTTCGATGAATTGATCAACCAAAACACCATTGCTTGAAATGGCCAATTCTACAGGTAGTTTCGATAAACCTTGCATCACGGCTTTTGCATCATTTCTTACCAATGGTTCACCACCGGTTAAGCGTATTTTGCTTACACCCAATCGAACAAATGTTTCGGCAATGCTCAGCACTTCTTCTGTTTTCATGAAGTGCGCTTTGGGTCTTAATACAATACCTTCAGCAGGCATGCAATAAGTGCATCGCAAATTACAACGCTCGGTAAGCGAAATGCGCAGATAATTATGCACTCTGCCAAATTGATCGGTAAGCGGTGTATTGGCCTCGTGCTTCATCAATTGTTATGCGTGTTTGTATTGACCTTTACTTTTTCGAATGTTCACAGCAACAATTTTATATTCAGGGCAAAGGGCTTCAGAATCATGTTCATCGCTTGTGATGACGTTAAGCATTACTTCAGGAAAATGGAAGGTGGTGCTCAATACGCCCGGTTTAACTTCATCACTTATCTGTGCCTTCACATCTACTTTGCCACGTTGTGATTCAATGCATACCATATCGCCGTTGTTTATCTTAAGCGGTGCAGCATCGCTTGGATTAATCAGTAAAACGTCTTCGGTTAATATATCCACATTGCCTGTGCGTCGGGTCATGGTGCCACTGTTGTAATGTTCGAGTCGACGGTTAGTAGTTAAGGTAAATGGAAATGTTTTTCCGTGTTTCGTAATTTCATTCGATTCTTTCCAATCAAAATAATGGAATTTCCCTTTGCCTCTTTGAAAAGTTTCGAGGTGCAGAATTTCGGTATCTGAACCATCCTTTTTAACTGGCCATTGTTTACCTGTTGTTCCTAGTTCATGCCATTTAACACCTGCAAAGAAAGGATCAATTTGAGAA
>JBAXXZ010000531.1:0-1957 GCA_037127575.1 Bacteroidota bacterium
CTATTCAATTCTTAAGGACCTAAAAAAAGAGAATGCTTTTGTAACACCTGATTTATTTTTCCAAAAATCTGAATTGCAACTTGAATTAATTGCTTACGAAAAACTTCGTGGTTTGCCAAAACATGGTGTGTTTGGGCTACCCGAAAAATACTTTGCAAACGGTTCTTCCAATCTCTATGAAAACATTGCCATTACCGGTAAAGATGAAACTCAGTACAAGGCATTAAACAGCATTCCAAAATCACAAGAATTTGATATTCCGCATGGCTATTTCGAGAAGAATAAAGAAAGCATGCTAAATAGTTTGGGAGAGAAAAAACGCGCCAAAATAGTCCATTTATCATTTGGCCAAGCTGCAATGGCTGCTGCTGCAGTTTTACTCATTACTTTAGGTTTTTGGTTTTATCCAAACAATAAATCGGTGGTTTCACCTGATAATTGCGGCACTTTGGCTTGTATTGAAAAACGCGAACTGCTTCAATCAAAACAAATCGAAAATTTGGATGATGATGAATTATTCGAATTGGTAAACCCTGCAAAACTTGAGCAAAAATTAAATCCGATGAATAAGTCAAGCGATAACCCTAACAAAAAGGACAGTAACAACGCACATAAAATATCGGATGATCTACTTGACGAATTATAAATGAAGCACTTGGTTCAAATATTAATTTGTTTTCTGTTTTTTTCGCAACACCTTGCGGCACAGGGCGAGCGCGATAAAATTGAAGCCATGCGGTTTAATTTTATTTCAAGTAAAATTGAATTAACAAGCAATGAGTCCGAAAAATTTTGGCCACTTTACAATGAATACAACGACAAGATAAAAGCCATCAAAAGAAATGTAAGGCAAAGTTACAAACGCAAACTCGAAAACCTAGGCGAGAAGGAAGCGGATGAGTTATTGGCCCTTGAAATCCAATCAAAACAAGCCGAAGCCGATTTGTTTAAACTTTACAACGAACGATTTAAAAGTATTATGGGTAGTAAAAA
This sequence comes from Bacteroidota bacterium, assembly GCA_037127575.1. Classification (GTDB taxonomy): domain Bacteria; phylum Bacteroidota; class Bacteroidia; order B-17B0; family Aurantibacillaceae; genus Aurantibacillus. The sequence goes on from JBAXXZ010000531.1 coordinate 994, forward strand.
ATTAGTGAAATTACACCTTGCCGAAGAAGCCTTCAAACGAGAAATCATCAACACCATTAAAGACAAAAACGATTAATACCATCTCAAATAATTGCTACGTTAAAGTGCTGCTTATTGTTTGCAGCACAATTTTTTTTGCCATGAACCAAAGTTTTGCGCAGCAATCTTTCGATTCTTTAAAAGTAAAAATGCCAAAACACTACTTTAACACTTTAATATTAATTGATACTTATAACAAACCTGAAAAAAGCATCGATAGCAACAATGCCATCAGCAAAAGGCTGAAAACATATGGCGTTAAACAAAGTAATATTTCCTTTCAAATTCCTTTGTTCACCAAAGATGTTAAGGGTTTGTATGCCGATAGCAACATCATTGCAAATCACCATCTTTTACTCACCGGCACATTTTTAAGTCTGCGCCCACAATTTGAAGGGTTAGAAGATCACCGTCTTGTGAAAAGAGGCATAGGATTACGCTATATCTACAACACAGGCCAAAAAGGACTTTGGTTTTTCGACTTAGCGCCTTTTGTAACAAAAGACATCACATACAAATCGAAGGCCTACGCCCGAATGTCGAGCACCATTGTTTACAGTTATAATTTTAGTGAACGCTTTAATATGCGTGGCGGCATCACCAAATCATTCCTATGGGGCAATCGTTATTATTTGCCGTTTATTGGGATACGTTTTGGCAGATTGGATCAAATGAATGTGAGTATACAATTTCCGCGCAGCATCAATATTAATTTGCCAATAAACAACCACGCCATATTTAGCATTTACACAAAACCACAAGGTGGTATGTTTATTTTTTCGAACCAAGATTCGCTTTATTTCAATAAAAGCGCTTCCAGTTTTCACTTTACACGATACGAATTAAATACAGGCTTGCGATTCGACTTAAGGTTGAAACACATCAACTTTTATACTGCCTTGGGATTCAGCACCCGCAACAACAC
>JBAXXZ010000532.1:0-1951 GCA_037127575.1 Bacteroidota bacterium
ATGTTATCTAGATTCATATTGTAATAAAGTTTGTGCGTTCGTTGTTGCATCTGTACTATTGCATTCAACGGTCCGAATCGCATTTTGATTGGTCTTGCTGCTTAACGCACTTTTACGGTATAAGCGATCGTAGTATTTTAAAATAATGGCGTAACATTCTTTCAAATTATTTTCACGTAAAAACTGAATGGCTTGTTTGGTTTCTAATCCCCCCAATTTTTTTGTAATACGAAGAATGGCTTTCTCTATTTTGTCTTCATCATATTCGCCGTATTCGCTTAAAATATGTTTTAATCTTTCTTCAAAAGGAATTTCAAGTTGGGTGGTACTAGCCATCAACATCTTAAGATAAAAGTTTTTTGGGATATTTACCAGGCCGATGCGTTGGCTTTCTCCCTCAATCCAGATGGTTTTTCCGTTCTCCTCAACAACAGACAAATTCTCGGCTAAAAGATTTTCAAATTGTTCTTGTGAAGGCTGGGCGTGCTCATTTAAATTTCCAAAAGTTGATCCCCTATGTTTAGCCAAGGCTTCAAGGTCAACCACATTTTGATGATGGCTTAATAAGGTGGTCAGTAAGCCTGTTTTGTTACTACCGGTAAATCCGGCAATAACATGTAGAGGATATGCTTTATCAAACTGAGCTAATGTCCAATGGCGAAAAGTTTTATAACCACCATTCAGCAGATAAACTTTAAATCCATACAAATCCAGCAACCAAGCCATGGCTGCACTGCGCATACCACCACGCCAGCAATGTACAATCAATTCGCGGTTTGCGTTGTTGTATGTTTTAGTGATTAATTCGGCAGCATCCACCAGTTGTAAAAGTTTCTTGCCAAAAAAATCCAAACCAATACGAATGGCCTTTTCTCTGCTTTCCTGTTTATAGGCCGTTCCGATCACTTTTCGTTCTTCATCATTAAATATGGGCAATGAAAAAGCATTGGGTACGTGGGCATGGTTGTATTCACTAATACTACGCACGTCGACCACACAAATGTGTTGTTTTAACAGTAGAAATTGGGGTAGATCGATTTTGGTGATTGACATAGCGTATTTAAAGACGATGTAAACTTAAGTAATTGCTTCAAGCTCTCAAAGGTGATTGATTTTAAAAGTGGTTTCAAAATAATTTTAATTTCTATTGATGCATCCATGGCTCTAAGGTATGACTCTTGTCAATGCCAAGCTTTTGTCGATTATAAGCCCTAACTTTATATAATGATATGATTCATCAACTGAAATGCAATTTATAGCGCTCAAAAATATACTGGCAGAAATAGGCAACTTATATTATTTTATCATTCGATTTTTTAAAGAATGTTTTAGGCCTCGATATGAATTTGCAGAATTTCTTCGTCAGTGTTATTTAATTGGCAACAAAACATTGCCCTTGGTTGGCCTCACAGGTTTTATTATGGGCCTGGTAATTACCATTCAATCGCACCCTTCGATGGAAGCGTTTGGCGCGCAATCGTGGTTACCTTCGGTGGTGTCGGTTTCTTTAGTTAGAGAAATTGTTCCTGTAATAACCGCATTGATTTGCGCAGGCAAAATTGGCTCGAGCATTGGTGCAGAATTAGGCTCAATGGCTGTGACCGAGCAAATTGATGCCATGGAAGTATCAGGCACCAACCCATTTAAATATTTGGTGGTGACCCGTGTTTTTGCTGCTGTGCTGATGTTGCCGCTCTTAATTGTGCTGAGTGATACGATTTCACTTTATGGATCTTTTTTGGGTATCAACATGAAACAAGTGGTGAGCTTTCATTTGTTCACTAACCAAATTTTTTTAAAGTTATCTTTTGGCGATTTATTGCCATCTTTAATTAAAGCGCTATTCTTTGGTTTTGCCATCGGCATCATTGGTTGTTTTAAAGGATTCTACACCCGCAACGGCACGCAAGGTGTAGGGAGTGCCGCCAATTCGGCAGTTGTTTTATCAACC
>JBAXXZ010000533.1:0-1949 GCA_037127575.1 Bacteroidota bacterium
GTTCGGAGGATCAACATCGGGTGATGAACGATTTTCAATTAAGCGCTGAAGAATTAAAAAAACGCATTCAAATTTGTAAACAAAAACTAAAACAAGAAGTCAAGTCGCGCATCATGCCCGGCTTAGATGATAAATGCATTACCGCTTGGAATGCCATGATGTGCAGTGCCTATGCACAAGCTTATTTGGCATTTGGTAATGAAAACTACAAAAGGATTGCAATAAAAAGTCTTCAATTTATTTTACGAAAATTAAAAACAAAACAAGGCAGTTTAAAACGCAGTTACAAAAACGGCGAAGCCAAAATAGACGCATTTTTAGACGATTACGCTTTTGTTATTAAGGCTTGTATGGATGTTTATTTATTGGCAAAAGATGAATCATATTTACAAGAGGCAAAAAGATTGAGTGAATATTGTTTGAGCCATTTCAAAAACGATGCGACTGTACTATTATTTTATACGTCATCTAAAGCAGAGGCTTTGGCAGCAAGGACTTCCGAAATTGCCGATAATGTAACGCCTTCATCCAATTCGCAAATGGCCATGAATTTATTTTTATTGGGTCATTATTTTGAAAATAAATTATGGATAGAACGGGCAGAAGCCATGTTGCAAATTGTGTTGGAAGATATGCTGCAATACGGTTCGGCATACAGTAATTGGGCTTGTTTGGCGCTTTGCTTCACGCAACCGTTTAAACAGGTGGCCATTGTTGGTAAAACTGTTGATGAATTGTTGTTGCCTCTGTATCAGCATGGCTTAACAAATACGATGTTTGCTGTCAGTACTCAATCATCTGATTTGCCTTTGCTAAAAAACAGGTTCAGTGATTCGCAAACCTTGGTTTATGTATGCGAAAACAACACCTGCAAATTACCGGTCAAAACATTTGATGAGGCCTTGGTTCAACTTGCGTAACATCATTGTCATAACCTTATTTTTTATTGCCTTTTCATTAAAAGGCCAAGTTTTATTGCCTAGTACCGAATCGGCTTTTGAAACCCAATACAATTTTAATCCTGATATCATCAAAAAAAGAGGCATCAAAAAAATTACTTTCGATATCATCGATAAAAAAGATTTTGAAGTGGCCGTTGATAAGAATTTGGTTGAGACGTATGAATTTAATAACGAGGGACTGATTACGCGTTTTTATTTCACCACCATCGTAAAAACCAACGAAAGGCATGTAACACATTACGGTAAAAAAGGGAAAACCAGCAACTTTGTTGAAATTGATTATGTGTTTGATACCATCAGTACAACTTATTTTTATAATGGCAAAAACCTGGTGCTTAAACGCTTCCACGATGGCAACACCTATTACGAAAGCCGCTACTACAGGTACGACAAGGAAGGCAACTTAACCAAAGAATTACGTTTTAAAGAAACCAACAACAGCAATAAAAAATCGGTTTTTATTTTGGGGAACCAAGTGCTGTTGAGCGAAGATAGTTTTCAATACCAAAAGTATGGTCCGAAACAAATTAAACGTATATGTTTAAACAATGAAAATCGTCCCTACAAAGAACAGATTATTAATTTAGATAGTTTGGGCCGAAAAAAAAACATGAACGAAGCATACACGGCTGCCTCGTGGATAGTACAAAAACACCAATTTGAATACGGCAAAGACGGCTTATTAAAAGCTGAATTTGAAGGCAATGCCAGCACACCGGTGATGATGAAAAACATTTATGAGTACGATGATAACCACGAATTGTATGCCGAAAAACAATTCAAAAATGATTTGCTTTTAAGAGAAATTAATTATGTGAATGATAAAAGCAACCACCTGTTAAACTCTTTTATTATCCGTGATCCAGCAGTAAAAAGCATACGTATTGTAAAACTCAAATACGATTTTGTTATGTTGGGTAGAACTGGGGATTGATTGGACTGAAAAAATCAATCTACCTTTATCACCAGGCCCAATTGAATATTAAT
>JBAXXZ010000534.1:0-1949 GCA_037127575.1 Bacteroidota bacterium
GCTGTATGCGCACCGACATGCACGTTATGACCAATTTGAATCAAATTATCGAGCTTCACACCGTCTTCAATAACGGTATCTTCCAATGCGCCACGGTCGATACAGGTATTTGCGCCGATTTCGACATCATTGCCAATGCGTACAGCGCCCAGTTGCTCTATTTTTTCCCATGTGCCTTGATGCTGTGCAAAACCAAAACCATCCGCACCGATCACAACACCTGAATGCAAAATACAACGATCACCCACCACACAATCTTCACCTATTGTGATGCGCGATTTGAGATGGGTGTGGGCACCGATGCGAGCCCCCTTCTCCACCACGCACAAAGGGCCGATGATGGCCGTCGCATCGATATACGCCAACGGATCAACCACTGCGCTCGAATGTACGCCCGCCGTTGCTGCCGGATTACGCAAGACCCATCGGGGTCATATGGGGCGCATGATTTTGGGTGATGTGATTGTTGGTTTGGCTTCCGACGGCATGGCCACTTACGAAAACGCCTACAATGGCGGTATGGGCAGCAACGGCTTAACCAGCGCCCGCCACGATGTGTTTAACAAAGCATTGGCCGGACGTTTTCCTGAAAGTTATGATACCAATCTGCCTGACAGTGTGGTGTACAGCGGACAATTGCATTTGCTTGATAAAATTAAAGTGAGTTATAAGCACCCTAATGGAGAACAAATAAACGAACACATTGATGCCGGTAAATTGGTATTATCACCTACCCGCACCTATGCACCCATTGTGAAAAAAATGATTGACCAATACGGCGCGCATTTACATGGCTTGGTGCATTGCAGTGGTGGCGCGCAAACCAAGGTATTACATTTTTTGAATGAGGGTTTGCATGTAATCAAAGACAATTTATTTGATTTGCCGGTATTATTTAAAACCATACAAGAACAAAGCGGTACCGACTTTAAAGAAATGTACAAGGTGTTTAACATGGGGCACCGCATGGAAATATACGTGAATGAACAATACGCCCAAGCGCTCATCGATATTAGCCGCTCATTTAACGTGGATGCCAAAATTGTTGGCCGCGTTGAAAAAGGCAGCAGCAAACAGGTAAGCGTTAGATCGCCTTATGGGGAATTTGTTTATTCGTAAACACTAAACTGCAGCCTAAGTGTTTTATTATTCAAAAACATTTTTCTAGCCTTTGCTGTCTTTCTATCCCAATTGTTATCGAGACTAATTCACCCATTCTCGCGACGTGTCACGCCTCGATACAATGCGCCACGCGCTAACCCTGCCGCATCACTCGGTGTGACACCGTATCAATGTCACTTCGAGTAGCGACGGCAGGAGCGTATCGAGAAGGTGCAAGTAGAAATTAATTTTCGCACCGCCTCGATAAAATGCGCCACGCGCAAGCCTTGCTGCATCACTCGGCCTGACAGCCCTTTTAATTTTCTTGTAAAATTTAAATTAAATGATTTTTATTTCTCAATTCACCGGCACACTAGAAATTTGGTTTCCATAACTTAGGCTCAAATAAATTTTATTGGCCTTGAATAAATTTAAAATCAACGGCAAGTTAAATGCGCAGTGTTTAGAGAAATTTGTTTCAGACTTAAAATTTAATTTTTTAAATCAAACTTAATCTGTTTTTAACCACTTTAATGTTTTGGTTTTTTTACCATCGTTTACTTGAATAAAATAAATGCCGTTACTTAATGTACTTAAGTTGAGCGAACAGCTATTTTCACTGATGTGTTTTGATAATATGATTTTACCCAATTGATCCAATATTTTTATATCGATGACTTGTTCGGTTTCAATCATTAGCAAACCATTACTGGGGTTTGGATACACTGATACATGATCGATCATTTCATTGGTATTGATTAATCCCAAACATTTATTCACCGATAAATTAATTGTTTTGATGCTCGAACAACCCGTTACTGTATTGGTAACTTTTACAGTATAGGCTA
>JBAXXZ010000535.1:0-1948 GCA_037127575.1 Bacteroidota bacterium
GCGCTAAGCAAATTATTAAATATATTAGCTAATCAACAAAATTGATAGCTATGAAAACAATGATGTCGGCCTGCTTTAGTTTATTATTGATGTTACATGCCTATGGCCAAAACACCTATTCCATTCTCCCACAACCTGCAAAATTAACTCCGGCCGAAGGTCATTTTAATTTTAAGAACAATACTAGTATAGTTGTAACAAAGGGTGCTGCATCTTTTGTTGCTGTTGCCAATATGCTCTCCGATCAAATCAATGGTTCCTTTGGATTAAAGCTTCCGATTAAAAACGGTAATACAAAATCTAATGCCATCAATTTTATTTTCAATAATCAATTGGCGGAAGAAGCTTATCAATTAAAAGTAAGCAATAATAAAATTGACATTGAAGCAAAAACGGGCAAAGGAGCCTTTTATGCCTTGCAATCTTTGTTTCAATTGATGCCTGCGCAAATATTCAGCACTACCCCATCCAGTCTTGCTGCCACTGCTTCGGCTTGTAGTATCGAAGATGCGCCTCGTTTTAACTATCGTGGATTAATGTTAGATGCTGGCAGAAACTTTTTCCCAGTGGCTTTTATAAAGCGTTACATTGATTTAATGGCTGTGTATAAATTAAATACTTTTCATTGGCATTTAACCGAAGATCAAGGATGGCGCATTGAAATAAAAAAATACCCAAAACTCACACAAGTTGGTGCATATAGAAAGGGCAGCATGGTTGGCAAATACAGCGATAGCAAATTCGATACGCTTAATTACGGCGGCTATTATTCTCAGCTGGAGGTGAAAGAAATTGTGGCTTATGCGCAGGCAAGGCAAATAACTGTGGTGCCTGAAATTGAAATGCCGGGTCATTCGCAAGCCGCTATTTCTGCTTATCCTTGGTTGTCGTGCAGTGGCAAGGCGCAGGATGTGGCGAAAAGTTGGGGTGTTTTTGAAGATGTGTTTTGCAGCAAGGATTCTACTTTTCATTTTTTAACCGATGTGTTGGATGAAGTGATGGCTCTGTTTCCCGGAAAATACATTCACATAGGGGGCGATGAATGTCCGAAAACCCGCTGGAAAACATGTACTAAATGCCAAGCTTTGATTCAACGCGAACATTTAAAAGATGAGCACGCTTTGCAAAGTTATTTTATTACCCGCATTGAGAAGTATGTGAATTCGAAGGGTAAACAAATTATTGGTTGGGATGAAATACTTGAGGGAGGTTTGGCGCCAAACGCGGCTGTAATGAGTTGGCGCGGAGAAGAGGGAGGCATTGCCGCAGCAAAACAAAATCACAAAGTGGTGATGTCGCCGGGTAGTCATTGTTACTTCGACCATTACCAAGCTTCACCGGGAGATGAACCATTGGCCATTGGCGGTTTTACACCTTTGGAAAAAGTGTATGGGTATAATCCGATTCCGAAATCATTGAATGCACAAGAGGCACAATACATTATGGGGGCGCAAGCCAATGTATGGACAGAATATATTTTAGATGAAAAGCAAGTTGAATACATGAGTATGCCACGCATGGCGGCTTTATCGGAGGTTTTATGGACCAATGTTGAAAATAAAAATGAAGGCAATTTTTTACTGCGTTTACAAAAACATTTTTTGCTGTTAGATAGAATGCAAGTGAATTACGCAAAAGGAATTTATCAGGTAAATTATAAAGTACGCAATGATGTTAATGGCAATGCCGTGTATTTAGAATTATTGGCCAATCCTTATTTGGGTGAAATTCGCTTTACCCGCGATGGTACTGATCCGCGCATGGAATCGGAAAAATATACTGCGCCCATTGTTTTAACAGGCACAATTCAAATTAAAGCCGCCTTGTTTCAAGAAGGAAAAATTAAAAGTAGAATTTTGATTCGGTCGTTTGACATCAATAAAGCGAGCAATCAAAGTTTAAGTTTTACAAAAGAACCAAGTAAATATTATAATGCGGGACATTTTGT
>JBAXXZ010000536.1:0-1943 GCA_037127575.1 Bacteroidota bacterium
ACCCATTGATGCTTGCCTTAAAGACCTCAAATCGCAAAGAACTTACGACGAGATCATTTATATGTCGCCCGACGGGGAACTGTTAAACCAAAAGATCTGCAATCAATTATCCATGCAAAAAAACATAGTTATTCTTTGTGGGCACTATAAAGGCATTGATGAAAGGGTGCGCGAACACCTCATTACCCGCGAGATTAGTATTGGCGATTATGTATTAAGCGGGGGTGAAATTGCAGCCGCTGTATTAAGCGATGCCGTTATTCGTCTTTTGCCCGGGGTTCTTAATGATGAAACCTCGGCTTTAAGTGATTCCTTTCAGGATAATTTACTTGCCCCGCCGGTATACACTCGCCCTGCAGAGTACCAAAACTGGGGCATTCCACCTATATTACTAAGCGGACATAGCGCCAACATTGATAAATGGCGACACGAACAAAGCCTAGAACGCACAAAATCAAGGCGTCCCGACCTTCTTAAATAGACAAAATTAGTCTAAAATCAGGTTTTTATATTCCCAATAAAATTACTTCCTTTGGCCTCACAAAATTTGAAGGATGAAATAGCCATGTTTCTTCTGATTAGGGCGATTTTTGGACTAAACCATTTGGTTCCTCTTGTGAAAGCGAATAAAGATACAGGCGTACATTATTTGAGCATTTAAAAACAAACATATCCATTATGAAAGTTGGAATTCCGGCAGAAACATCTCCTAATGAACTAAGGGTCGCTGCTACGCCCAAAACGGTGAAACGTTTACAAAAGCAAGGCTTTGAAGTTTATATACAGCACAACGCTGGACAAAAAGCAAACTTCTCGGATAAAGAATTTGAAAAAGCAGGCGCCAAAATTGTAAACACGGCCGCTGAAATATACGGCCAATCGGACATTGTATTAAAAGTGAAAGAGCCCGCTTTGGAAGAGGTTGCTTTAATGAAAGAAGGTTTGGTTTTGTTAAGCTATTTATGGCCGGCGCAAAATCAGCCACTGCTTCAAAAATTAGCCGATCAAAAAGTGAACGCAGTGGCCATGGATGCCATACCACGTATTTCACGTGCTCAAAAAATGGATGTGTTATCCTCTATGGCTAACATAGCCGGATACAGATCAGTAGTTGAAGGCGCTTTTTACTTTGGAAGATTTTTAAATGGTCAGATCACCGCTGCCGGAAAAGTAGAGCCTGCCAAGGTTCTGGTTATTGGTGCCGGTGTTGCCGGATTGGCGGCCTTAGGTGCAGCAAATTCATTAGGTGCGATTGTTAGAGCTTTTGATACACGTAAAGAAGTTGCTGAACAAATTGAATCTATGGGCGCTGAGTTTTTGACTGTAGAAATTGAGGAAGATGGCGCAACAGCATCCGGTTACTCAAAAGAAATGAGTCCGGCATTTATTGCAGCTGAAATGGCTTTGTTTAAAGCACAAGCAGCTGAAGTGGATATTATTATTACCACTGCTCAAATTCCCGGCAGACCGGCTCCTAAATTAATTTTAACGGAGCATGTAGCCGTGATGAAACCGGGCTCAGTAATTGTAGATCTAGCTGCATCATCGGGTGGAAATTGTGAATTAACTAAAAACGGAGAAGTTTATACCACACCAAATGGTGTTACCATCATTGGTAAATTAAGTCAGTTACCTGCACAGGCTTCACAATTATATGGTAATAACCTTTGTCACTTATTAGATGACATGGGCAAAGCCGATAAGTTTAAAATTGATATGGAAGACGCTGTGGTTTCAAGAGCCATGGTTACACATAACGGAAAAATTAACTGGCCTCCTGCGCCGCTTCCGGTTAGTCCGGCTAAGCCTAAAGTAGCCGCTACGGTTGAAGCAGAAGATCCAAAAGTTATTGCAGAAAGAAAAAACAAACAAGAAACAAAATCAATGATCATTAAATTAGGGGTGATTGGTTTGTTTTTATTGGTACTGGGTCAGTTTGCACC
>JBAXXZ010000537.1:0-1940 GCA_037127575.1 Bacteroidota bacterium
ATGCCATCAAAAATGTCGCTAATAATGCCGATGTACATTAAAGTCAATACAATGCCTCGAACATCATCCTTTCGGTAAAGGCTCAAAAATAGAATGATAAATACAAAAACCAATCTGCTGTATAATAAAAGTGAAGGGATGTGCTTTTTCAATGGCATGAATTAATATGAATTTTTTTCTTCAGTTGCTTATATCACCACATTCAATCTATTCATTCGTTTTAATTTAAATCTAAAGAAGAATTTTATCTATTGCAAATTAATATCAGCATTTAATTTTTAGTTCTTTTTATTCATTGCTTTTAACATTACAAATAGTAGGCGGTAGATGGAAAGGTATAGTAATATGGAATTTAAGGGAAGAAAAAAAACGCTTCTGTGAACTGAAACGAATATTGGTTTCCATCAATGATAAAATACTTTCTCAGGTTTTGAAAGAATTAGAGGAACAAGTTGTTGTGAAGCGAAAAGTTTGTGAACTTGTTCCCCAAAAAGTGGAGTACAGTCTTACAAAAGAAGGTAAAAAGTTATTGCCAATTGTGCAGGCCATGAATGACTATGGTCAAATTTTTTGGTTTAATTTTTGGTTCAACACACTTGCATATAACTTATGGCAGCGAGGCCAAACGTCTGCCTCATATACATTGGGCCGAATCTAGTGATGGAAATTTAAAATATCGGGAATTTGCCTAGCCGAAATTATAAGCCGGTAACCTATTTTTTTATAAATTTTGCATGTAATTGAGAATTCTTTTTGTTGTCGGTTAACACGATAAAATATATTCCCGCATCAAGCAATGATACATCAATACTAATTCCATTATAAATAATTTCAAGTGCCAATTGTCCTTTTGAATCGTATACTTTGCAATTTGTGTTTGCATCAATGTTTTTTAGTTTTAATGAATTGTTTACCGGATTTGGGTAAACTTCAATGTGATCTTTGTTTGTAAGTAAATCCATTTTTCCGGTTGATTGTGTAAAGTCAACTATTACAACTGAAAATGGCGGCATATTAATGATGTTCGATGTGCCAGAACTAACATTTAAGCTTTGAAAGCCATTTGAGATGATTTGTGCTGTGTCGGCTGAGTACTTCTTGAATGATGAAATGATGCCTAAAGTTGAAATATCCAAATTGTAATTTGTGGATGAAATATTCACCATCATTGCTTTTGATGAAATGGCGTTGTAAAATTTATATCCAAATATCTTTGGATAAGTTGTTCCGTTATAAGTTTGATACTGATTAGGCGTAAAGTTTATTTTTTTACAGCTGTCTAGGTTACGACTAACATCATTTATTAATTTAACAGACACGCCTGTGGCTTTCATTGTAAAATTATTATAGTCCAATGATTGAAAATAGGCATTTGGGCCTGAGTATGCCCATGGCAACATCATTGTTACTTGATTTTTTTGTATCAAAGTATCCATCATTGCCAGGATGAAAAGTGATTGACTCCAAGTATTTGTTAAAGCAGTGTTTCCGCTTGACATATTATATTCGGTTACCCAGACTTCTTTTGATTGAACATTTGAAAAGTGAGAATTAGAGTAGCGCTGTCCAGTTGTGTTGTAAGCAATAGATAAAGCATTTCTTACATTAAAACTAGATGGGCTAGGCAATGGATAAACATGGAATGATAAAGCATCATAATTAATGCTCTGCGATGAAATATCACTTATCCAATTCGGCGCTGATGATGGAATATCGCCTCCAACTAAACAAATTTTTGTAGCTGGATAATGTGCTTTGATTGTGTCTGCCCATGTTTTTGACATGGAAGCGTATGTTGTTGAAGAAATTGGGTCGCAAGATAAATTGTGTTCATTTCCAAATTCTAAATACTTAATTGGGATAGATAATGCGGCCGCATAATTTATACCTTGTAATTGGTAAGCGAGGTTAGAATTCAGCATATTCAAAGTGTATAGCAT
>JBAXXZ010000538.1:0-1932 GCA_037127575.1 Bacteroidota bacterium
GAATAAGCGCCTATTATCACTAATAAAATAATCAAGGGCCAAAACCACCAGCGTTGCCAGATGGGTTTTAATATGATAAATGAATAAGCTTCAGGATCACTCCAAACATCTTCATCATTTTTAACCTGCACTATAAAGTTGTAATTGCCAGGACTAGATTATTGTAGTTCACCACTTTTGCCTCATCCGAATACAACCAATCAACTTCCATTCCATTTAATCTGTATCTGAAATACAGTTTTTCAGGGTTCTTTAACCAAACGCCTTTGAATGAGAGAGAAACGTTGTTTTGTGTGTATTGAAATTCAAACATCGAATCAATGCTTTGCGGCTTATAATTAATTAATAGGGTTGTAATTAAGGCCCTTGGTTTAATTGAATCGAGTTTTGTTTTGTCGGTTCTATAAACCAGTATTCCCAAATTGGTACCAAAAAGTATTTTGTTTCTGAATTTATAAACTGCATTTAAATTGGGTTCAAAATCTTTATCAATTAAATCACAATAACTTACTTCACCGGTTTCGATATTAATTTTGTCGATACCTTTTGAATTAATGAGGTATAAATAATCCTTTAAAACCAGCATTTGTTGGGGTTGTAAATCGCGGATACCATTTTTTTGATTAAAAATTTGAATTTTCGTTCCGTCATATTTTATAATGCCTTCGACATTGCTGCTTGCCCAAATGTTGTTGTTTTTGTCGCAGCACAACGAATAAAAGGTGTTTGAACGTAAACGGTGTTTTTTTGCTAAATCAACAAATTTGCCCTTCTCTAATACATCCAATCCGCCGCCATCAGTTGCTACAAATAACTTACCATTACGATCGGTGATAACATTGTAAACATAATCATTGCCTAATCCGTCTTTTGCCTGTGTGTAATTCTTTACTACTTTAAATAATTTGGCATTTCCATTTAGTTCAACATGTACTTTTATTAAACCGCCGCCAAGTGTTGAAACAAAAACTGTTGTATCGTTAGCAAAATAAATTGAGCTGATATTGTCGTTTGGTAACTGGTCGTCTTTTGAGTTTAAAACCACATTGTGACTCGATTCAGCACTCATGATCACGATGCCATTGCCGTAAGTACCAAACCAAATATTGCCATCGGGGGCTTTTGTAGCAGATGAAATGGTGAATTTATCGAGGTCTTGTATTTTAGTTTCTTTTAAATCACCACCTTCAATGTTTTCAATTTTTGAAATTCCCATGGTAGTGCCAATCCAAACATTATTGTTGTCATCAACAGCCAAAGCCAAAATCTTTTCTTCCGAAAGTCCTTTAGCTTTATTAATGACGTTGAATCTTTTTTCAGCATATTGGCTCAGCCCTTTTTTACCGGCCAACCATATTTGTTTGGTGTGATCGATGTAAACAGAATTAATGCTTGAACTTTGTGTTAATTCATCGTAATTGTAATGGTAAAAAATGCCGTTAATTATTTGGTACAGGCCTTTTTTTTCTGTTACCATTATAAATTTATTTTTGTCAATTTGATCTGCCTGCAGGATGGTTCCTTCTTTCCAATCTTTTATAAATGGAAGTCTTTCAATTCTATTTTGATTGATGTCGATAAAACAAATGCCTGAATCTTGCATCGACACAAGCAGTTTATTGTTTATTAATTTAAGATGCCGAACAATGTTATCCGGTAAGCCGTTTTTATTGGCAAATAAATCAAATTTGGCCTTCCCAAAAGGATCAATGATTTCATTAATACCTGCGTCGGTGCCACACCATACATTGTTTAGTTCATCAGCGGCCATACTGTAAATTACATTATCGCTTAATCCATTCTCTTGGGTAAAATGTTGGATGTTATTTTGTTGTAATGCGTAAACCCCATTCCCGTAAGTGCCTATTAAAATGCCCTGATTACTTTGAATGAATGAAGTTACATTAGCAGTATTATCGGATTTCCTAAAAT
>JBAXXZ010000539.1:0-1930 GCA_037127575.1 Bacteroidota bacterium
ATGCCATGGCCATGGTGCAAAATGCCGTATTATACATCATTGGTAGCGGCGATGTGTGGCATGTGTTAGAACAAAAGGTAAAAGCACTAGGCCTGGAAGCCAAGGTAAAACTCATTCAAAAATTGCCAAAGGAAGAATTGCTACATTATACCGGCAACGCCGATATTGGCCTTAGCATCGATAAAAACACCAACCTCAATTATTATTACAGTTTACCTAATAAATTGTTCGACTACATCCAATGTTCTGTGCCCGTTTTAGCCAGTCGTTTGCATGAGATCGAAAAAATTATTGATCAGTACCAAATTGGTGAATTTATCGACAATCATGAACCTAAACATTTGGCCGAACGACTCAATGCCTTTGTAAACATCGAAAAGCTAAGCTTGTATCGCCAAAACATGCATAAGGCCAAGCAGGAATTAAACTGGACCATTGAAAAACAAAAACTCATCGCTGTGATACAACAGGCCGCTAAGCCCGATGCACAAGCATAAAAAATAAAATCCTTAATTTTGACCGGTATGGAATTTTCAGCAGAACAAATAGCACAATTATTAAACGGCGTGGTTGAAGGACAAAAAGACGTGACCGTTAATTCTATTTCAAAAATTGAAGAAGGCAAAACAGGCACCTTGTCTTTTTTATCAAACCCCGCTTACACCAATTACATTTATCAAACCGATGCCAGCATTGTTTTGGTGAACAAAAGTTTGGTGCTGGATAAGCCCGTAAAAGCAAGCTGTACGCTAATTAGAGTTGACAATGCCTACGAAGGTTTTGCCAAATTGCTTCAAATATATGCCCAATTTAAAGCCAATAAAACAGGCCTTGAACAACCGCATTTTATTTCACCAACAGCCAAAATAGGTAAAGATGTTTACATAGGCGCCTTTGTTTATGTGGGTCACAACGCGGTGATTGGCGACAATGTAAAATTATATCCGCAAACCTACATTGGCGACGATGTAACGGTTGGCAGTAACACGACACTTTTTTCGGGTGTAAAAATTTATTACGAGTGCAAAGTGGGTGCCAATTGCACCATACATGCCAATACCGTGGTGGGTAGCGATGGCTTTGGTTTTGCGCCAAACAGTGAGGGACAAGCTTTTGTAAAAGTTCCGCAAATAGGCAATGTAATTATTGAAGACAATGTTGAAATAGGCTCCAACACCAGCATCGATAGAGCCACTTTGGGTTCCACCATTTTAAGCAAAGGGGTGAAGTTGGATAATTTGGTGCAAATAGCACACAATGTCTTCATTGGCGAAAACACAGTGATAGCAGGACTTTCAGGCGTTGCCGGTTCAAGCAAAGTGGGGAAAAATTGTATGATTGGCGCGCAAGTTGGCGTGGCCGGCCATTTAAAAATTGCCGATGGCGTTAAAATTGCCGGACAATCGGGCATTGGTTCCAGCATTGAAAAAGAAGGCGAAATTGTACAAGGCTCGCCGGCCTTTGGCATTGGTGATTTTAAACGCAGTTATGTATTGTTTCGAAACTTGCCAAAAATCAACGACAAGCTCAGCGACTTAAGTAAAAAATTAAATTCAAAAGAATGAAAATAGATATTTTGGCCATTGGCGTTCATCCCGACGACGTAGAACTCAGTTGCAGCGGCACTTTGGCCAAGGAAATTAAAGCCGGCAAAACCGCAGGCATTTTAGATTTAACCAAAGGCGAACTGGGCACCCGCGGTAACGCTGAGTTGCGCAGCAAAGAAGCCAAGGATGCTGCAAAAATTATGGGCGTATCTTTTCGAAAACAACTTGATTTTAAAGATGGTTTTTTTGAAAACAACGAAGCCCATCAAAAACAAATCATCGAAGTGATTCGTTTGCACCAACCCGAAATCATTTTGTGCAATGCCATCAGCGACCGTCACCCCGACCACGGACGGGCAGCCAAACTCACGGCCGATGCGTGT
>JBAXXZ010000540.1:0-1921 GCA_037127575.1 Bacteroidota bacterium
TCCACGCTTGATACACTTTTTTAGCATCGGCTTCGTAGTCGCTTAATTTTTTATTCTTTTCGTAGTGTTCTTTGCGTTCCTTTTGGCAGGACTTTTTCCACTCTTTTTCTCTTTGCTCTTTTGTGAAGACAATTGCACTACTAATGCATTCATCAGTTTGCAAGCAAAATTTTTGTAAAAATTGCTTCGGCTCAAACTTTGTTTTACAATGCTTACATCTCATTAAAATGGACAATTAATTGTTTCTATTTTCGTTAATTGTTGTCGCAAATAAGTAGCTGAATAAAATTTACCTTTAATGCACCAACCAACACTTCTGCAATTTAACACTTTTTTTACTACCTTATTTCTTTTTGTGTTAATGCAAATTCCATCAGATGTAAATTGGTATTCTTTAGCGAATGATAATTGCCACTTTAAATCGTAAGTTGTTGATATTGTCATAGTTTTGATTTAGTGTTATTGAGCCAATCGAGTAGTTACCTGCCATTGTTAGCAGACGTTTCCAAATTGACATTACTCTCAACTTCATTGCCCCAAATATCCCACCCTTCTTTTGGCGTTCTACAAAACAATTCAACTTTGGGAAGGTCGCCAAGTAACTCTACAATTCGTTTTCTAACTTCATCAGGCTTTCGGCTGTGTATATCCCTTTCAGCTTCTACTAATTGGCGAACCTTGTGGCTTTTAATCAATTTGTGTGCTTTGCCTTTTGTTGCCAGTAAACATATCTCACTACCTTTCAGTGTCCATTTGCCCATAAAACAAACTTGCTTTCCGCTTTTCTCTTTCTTGTTCCATATAAAGCCAATCGTTTTATATTTGAACCCCCAAGCGTCAATCACTTTTAAAGCATCAGGCAAATGTGCATCAGTAGTCCACATAAATAATACTGCATCATCAGCAACTATTTCTTTTACAGGCAAAGCACAAATTTCTGTCGTTTTCATTGTTTTGTAATGCAAGTCCAATTCTCTAAAGTGCATCTTGCCATTATCCAATTTCTTTGAACTTCTTAATCTGTCGCCAAAATCCCAAGCAGGGTCAGCATACACAATTTGGTATTTCGTTTGAGAACCCACAACGGCAGGTAACATCGGTTTGGCAAAATTGCCGTTCAGTTCTTTGTTTGACATTCTATCTTAATTTTAACATTTGTAATTCTAATGAAGTTTTGTGTTCGGCAACTTCGCCAAGCCGCAAACGTTATCGGCAACCCTACGACACATCTCCGTAAGTTTTGACAAAGTATTCATCTCTATTACAAAAGTCTGTTCTATGAGCGTTTAACCCATCGCCATAAGCATCTTTTATTTGTTCTTGCTCCATTTGTTTAGCTGTTAAAAATGCTGTTGTATCTTTAACATTTTGGATTCCGTAATATTTTTCAAGTTGAGTAGCTAACCATTCAACTGATGTTATTTTATTTTTCATCTTTTGTAGTTTCTATTAATTGTTGACAAAGTGGTTCAAGCATTATTCCAGTCATAAGCCAGTAAAGCAAAGTAAATGGTAACACTATTAATTCTGGCTTTGCGTATTCATCTGCTTTTTCGCAAAGTATTTCAATCATTCGGCTATAACTGATTTCAGCTAAATTAACTTGCTTTTCTAAATCTCGCATTTCCGCTGTAATAATAAATTTTCGTTTCATTTTTTTATAATTTAATTGTTAATATTCCTACCCTAAAAACCGAAGTGCTAACACAACCTAAAATCAAACCGCCACATACTAACCGCTTATAAAGGCGGTCAGCTTTTAGCTCGATAACGTTAGTGGCAAGTGCTACTCCAACCAGCTAAAACCGACTTTATATTTCTCAATTTCCTTTTTAGTAACACCTGTAAAAGTTTTTTCTTTTTTACAACCATAACAATCAGTCATAACTTTTACAACCCATCCACAAAAATCGTCTGTTAT
>JBAXXZ010000541.1:0-1919 GCA_037127575.1 Bacteroidota bacterium
ATTCATTGGCTTTTAATTAAAGCTTGTTATATCGCTAGAATTCGATGATTTTTCGAACACCGAATTAAATCAGCAAAACCGCAACATGATCAGCATTGGTGGTTAATGTTTTTTCTTACCTGAATGCCCGCCTCCAGTTAAAATACTGAACAAATGCAACAAAGGTGGAAACAATGCATCCATACTTTCGGCAGCACCTTTTGTAGAACCCGGCATGGCAATGATTAAGGTCTCTCCGCGCATCCCCGCAATACCCCGCGAAAGCATGGCATAAGGTGTTCGCGCTTGACCGTAATTTCTGGCTGCTTCCATAATGCCGGGAATTTCACGGTCCAATAAAGGACGAATGGCTTCAGGTGTTACATCACGGTTTGATAAACCGGTACCGCCTGTAATCATCACCAAATTATTTTTTTGATCGCAAGCTTTAAGTACCGTTTGTTGAATCAAATCAATGTCATCAGCAATCACTATGTATTCGCTAATGCCTACTTTATATTGCTCCAATTTTTGAACGATTACTTTACCCGCCTTGTCTTCTTTCTTTCCTGCAGATATACTATCAGAACAAACAATCACCGAGGCTTTTAAATCGTTTCTAAATGCATCGATAAAATCAGATTTGCCGCCTGTTTTTTCATGCAATTTGATGCTATGAATTTCAATGCCTTTATCAATGGGCTTCAACATGTCGTACATGGTTAATGCCACCACCGATGCGCCATGCATGGCCTCTACCTCTACCCCTGTTTTGTAAATGGTAGAAACCTCCACCAAAACATGAATTTCTAAACCCACAATGTTAAACTTAACCGATGTTTGTTCAACCGGCATCGGATGGCAATCGGGTATGATGTCGCTGGTTTTTTTCACGGCAAACAAACCGGCTGTTTTTGCCATTTCAAACACATCCCCTTTTTGAACCGTTTTATTTTGAACGGCATCAATGGTTGTTTGTTTACTCACTTTTACAATGGCACTTGCTATGGCCACGCGCTTTGTACTCGATTTATGTGTTATATCAATCATCTTGTTTTATGCTTAGTGATTTGTTTTCCATTGTTGTGTTTCATCTTCAAGAATCTCTTTTCCCCAAATAGGAACATCCTTTTTTATTTTCTCCACTAATTCCTCACAAGCCTCAAATGATGCTGTGCGGTGTTTTGAAGACACAAAAACAAACAAACAAATTTCACCAATTTTTACTTCACCCAAACTATGGTAAATATGCATGCACTCTAAATCATGTTGCGCAAAAGTCGCCTCTCTTATTTCATGCAATTTTTCCTCAGCCATTTCTTGGTAACAAGTGTACTGTATGGCGCGCACTTTTTTGCCATCAAGCAAATCTTCTCGCACCTGTCCCAAAAATATTGCGTGGGCACCAATATTGGTTTTACTCGAATGCTTGGCAATACTTTCTGCAATAAATGTTGTGCTTATGGCACCTTCTAGAAAAACCTTGTGTTTCTTCATCTCTTTTGTCATGATATATCAGAAACTTTTGATGGATGATAACAATGTGTTGTATAATTAAAATTTAAAAATGCCTGCTCGTCTTTTGGGTAATGTTGGTTGTTATTTGAATCAGGACTTAATTCAAATTCATGAAAGCCATTGTTTAATAAATTAAAATGCAGAATTTTATTGATCAATGGTTTTCCTACACCGGAAATAATTTTAATAACTTCGGCAGCTTGCATCGTTCCAATGATTCCGGGCAATACCCCCAAAACACCATTCGCTTCACAGGATAAATTATTATCTTTTTGATTTGGTTCAGAAAATAAATCCCTGTAATTGGTTTTAATGCCACTATTTTGATCTAACCGATTAAACACGCCCACTTGTCCCTCAAAACGAAGCACCGAGCCGTATACCAAAATCTTGTCCAATATCAAACAGGCATCATTTACTAT
>JBAXXZ010000542.1:0-1914 GCA_037127575.1 Bacteroidota bacterium
ATAAATTAATTCTGCCTATGCTATTATTATTACTTTCATTTAGCTCCGCAATTTTGTTCTGGTAATCTAAACTCACATCAAATTCATTCACGCCAAAACCGCGTTTAAAATCAATGGCGGTATAAAAACTTAAAGTGTCTCTATTTAAAGGAGCTCTTACTTTTTTGATGAAAGTGAGTGTGTCTCCGTTCGGAAAGTAACGTCGGATGCGTATGCCCAAAGTGTCGCGCACTGCTTTGCCGGTATTGATGCTCACCACTTTAATGCCAATGGAATCAGTGTACTTGTCGAGGTTAAAATTAACATTGTAATTTTTTAAAATGTAATCGGGTTTGTTTGAAGGAAAAATTTTAATGGCTGGATCGCCATGCAAAATCATGTTTACCGATAACCAACGTAAAATTGAATCATTGGTTTTATTGGTTTGTTTGATGGCTTCTTGCACCACATCACCAATGCCTTGCCCGTATTTACTGCCGGCCAAAGCGGTGTAAAAGTGATGCGAGAACTGGTACAGATAAACATCAATGCCATAAGAGTTGGTGGATAAAAAACCAATGGCGCCTTTTTTATCGGTGAACAAAAAGTTTTCACTCACCGATTTGATGATGTTTATATTGTTTGGAATAAATATTTCACCGGCATGACATGAATTACCCAACACAAAAGGATAGCGGCTTTGGTTATTGTACTTGGCCGGATCATCGGCCCCTTGGTCAAAGCCCGAAGCACTGCCATGACCAAAAAAGTTAATGAGTGAGGCCCCTGAATTAATGATGCGATAAATGCTGTCGTTAATATCGGTTTGTATTGGCGCAGTGGTGTTTTTATTAAAGGTGTAAACCTTGGCGCCAAAAAGTGTATCCTTCGCAATATCGGCCAATTCGTTCATATAGCGCCCAATTGTTTTATTGAGGGCGTCATCGTCACCACCCACAAAATGTAACACTTTTTTCTTCCAAACCGCTGTATCAATACTTTCCCTTTCTATTACCTTGTTCAAATAAATCTTTAATTCTGTATTGTTGGTTGCAGCAACACGACCAAGTGGAATTTCAGGCACATAAATTTCTTGGTTGTTTTTACTTAAAGCCGCACTCAGCATGGCATCGGCACTTTGCATGCCGAATGTTGGAATTAAATTTTGTACTTGGTTGCCTGAACCCGGACCCAAGTCTTCATAACGTATGCCCTTAGCAAGCAGTAAAATGTATTTGGGTTTGGTGCTTAAACTATCATTTAAAAATTTAAAGAAATTGCGCAATGCAGCAGGATGACGCGGCACACCGTAACTAAATTGTTCGTACAAACGATCCACATCGGCCATAATCACATTATATGAACCACCTTGCGAACTCTCTCTGTAAGTTTTATAATCATTTGATGCACTTGCCAATTTTTGATTCATCACCATCACATATGGATTGTTGAGGGCTGATGCATTGTACTTGGTGTAATAACCATTATTACCTGCATTATAAAGTTGTTTTACTTTAATAAACGTTGAGTCGCCGCCAATAACACAGCTTTTTTGACTACTTCCATTTGGAATTATTGCACGAATGGTATTGCCTGCAATTTTTGTAACAATGCGGCGGCCGTTAGTTACATCATATAAAATGCACCCGGTTGAATTCGATAAATTCAAAGCATTGAATCTGTAAAATTGTTTAGAGGCAGAGCCCGCATCCAAAGCATTGAACTTAAAGAAACTGGCATTGTTAAAATTCAGCATTCTTGGATATGTCATCTCCAAATAACCGATAAATGTGAATTGCCTTAAGCCGGCATTAAACGACATAGGCACAGAGCTGAATGTGAAATTCGAATTTTGCCCCAAGCTTCTAACATCAACAGTGTTGGTGATCTTAAATGGCATGCGGCCTTTATAACTGGTATCGGAAAGTGTTTGGG
>JBAXXZ010000543.1:0-1914 GCA_037127575.1 Bacteroidota bacterium
AATTGGTACCTTTTGCCGAAGCAGCTAAAAAAAGAGGACTTAAAATTTTTCACCTGAATATTGGTCAACCTGATATTGAAACACCGGCTTCTTTTTTGGATGCCATTAAAAACAATCAACTTAAAATAGTGGAGTACAGCCATAGCGCCGGCAACGAATCGTATCGCCGCAAGTTGTGCGATTATTATAAATCTTTTCAAATTAACATCGATTATAACGACATCATCATCACCAATGGTGGCAGCGAAGGCATTAGCATTGCCATGCAGACTTGTTTTAATCCCGGTGATGAAATTATTATTCCTGAACCTTTTTACGCCAATTACAATGGCTTTAGCCGCGCGGCCGATGTGATTGTGAAGCCCGTGCGCAGTTTTATTGAATCGGGATTTGCTTTGCCTCCCATTGAAGAATTTGAAAAAATCATCACGCCAAAAACAAAAGGCATCATGATTTGTAATCCCGGTAATCCTACCGGTTATTTATATACCAAAGCCGAATTGGAAGCCTTGCGCGACTTGGTAAAAAAACACAATTTGTTTTTATTGAGCGATGAGGTGTACCGCGAATTTTGTTACGATGGTAAAGAATACATTAGTGTAATGCATTTAGATGGCATTGAAAACAATGTGATTTTATTGGATTCCATTTCAAAACGATACAGTGCTTGTGGGGCCCGCATTGGTGCACTCATCAGTAAAAATAAAGAGGTGATGAGCGCCGCTTTAAAATTTGCACAAGCGCGTTTGAGTCCGCCTACCTATGGACAAATTGGCGCAGAAGCAGCTTTGGCTACACCGGCTTCTTATTTTGCTGAAGTAAAAAAAGAATACGTTGAACGCCGCGACTTTGTGATTGATGCCCTCAATAAAATGAATGGTGTGTTTTGTCCTAAGCCCAGTGGTGCTTTTTATTGCATCGCCAAATTACCAATCGACAATGCCGATAAATTTTGCCAATGGTTGTTAGAAGATTTTAATTTCAATCAACAAACCGTGATGTTGGCACCGGCAGGGGGCTTTTATTCAACACCCGGTGCGGGATTAAATGAAGTGCGCATTGCCTATGTGTTAAAGAAAGAAGATTTGGCCTCGGCCATGAACTGCTTAAAAGAAGCCTTATTGGTATACCCGGACAAAACCATCTAACATGAAAAACTTGTTTCGTTTTTTAGTTCTGAGTTTGATATGCCTTGTCGCCTCTTGTTCACAAGGCAGCCAAAAAGAAGAGCGTCCAAAAGCCGACAGCAGCGCCGTTTCAAAAATCGACAGTGTGTATCACTATCAATTAATTTATGGCGAACAAGCGGGATTGGTGGGCATTTACAAAGTACCCGAAATGTTATCGCTTTGTATACTCGATTCGGCACACCTAAGTAAAATGCCACAAAAAGTAGAAGCCGCTTACCATGCCTTACAGGCTGATTTAAGTGCTTTGGCAGTGCCGCATCCAACGGTATCAGGACAAATAGTCTATACGAGCGACAGTAGTAACTTTAAGTTTGAATGTTTTCAATTGATCAATACTTTGCCTAAATCACAACCCAAATATTCGAAGCCTGTGGTGTTGGAGGCCGAACAAATGTTGGTGTTTAACCACTATGGTTTATACCAGTATTTACCCAACACTTACATGGCCATGTTGAATTATTTACAATCACACAACTTAAAACAAGTTGGTGCTTTTCGTGAATATTACGTAAACGACCCTACCAAAGAAAAAGATTCGAAAAAGTGGCTAACGGTTGTGATGTTGCCGGTGAGGAAGTAGATTGCAGATTACCGGTGGTCCCGAGTTACCTCGGGATCGAAGCCCAGATTGCCGGTGACTGAGCTCGTCGAAGTCCAGATTGCGGTCAGCGATGATTGAACGCAGATGACGCAGAAAATATGATTAACGCAGAATATACAACAG
>JBAXXZ010000544.1:0-1906 GCA_037127575.1 Bacteroidota bacterium
GTATGTGGTGGTTGCTAATGATATTTTTGCGGGGAAGTCGGCATACCACTGTGCTATCTACAATAATGGTGCGTACCAAATCGCCCACATCTGCTGTTTCGCCACCGCTAGAATAAATGCCAATGCCATTGTCGCGTAAATTTTGCAACACCTCTTCGGTGCCGTTGATAATGGCGGCAATTACTTCACCGGGAATTAAATGTTTGTTTCTGCCAATGGTTGAGGAAAGGATAATGTTATCAGTGGCACCCACGCAAATCAAATCGTCGAGGTTCATGATCACCGCATCTTGCGCTATGCCTTTCCACACGCTTAAATCGCCGGTTTCTTTCCAATACATATAGGCCAAAGAAGATTTGGTGCCGGCGCCATCGGCATGCATAATCATACAATGCTCTTCGCTGCCGCTTAACACATCGGGCACCACCTTACAAAAGGCTTGGGGAAACAAACCCTTGTCGATTTTTGAAATGGCTGCATGCACATCTTCTTTGCCGGCCGATACGCCTCTTAATTGGTATTTATTATCACTCATAACAGAGATCAAAGATAAGATTTGGTTTTATAATTATGTTTATTTTTGCAGCCTGTGAACAACAAAAAGATAAAAATATCCATCGTAAATTACACCAATACCCTGCCTTTTAAATGGGCACTCAAACGCAGTGATATCATGGCTTCGATCGATTTGCAGGAAGATATTCCCAGCATTTGCGCCCAAAAATTAAAATACAAACAAGTTGATTTGGCCTTGGTGCCGGTGGCATTATTGCCCGAACTTGACCGCTATTTTATTGTGAGTGATTATTGCATTGGGGCCAGGGGAAAAGTTGACAGCGTAAAACTATACAGCGAGGTGCCTTTAAATGAAATTGAGCGTGTGGTATTGGATTACCAATCAAAATCATCGATTACCCTCACCAAAGTATTAAAGCAATTTTATTGGAAAAAGAATTTTCAATTTGTGGATGCCAAGCCCGGATTTGAAAATGAAATAAGTGGCACACAAGCCGCGGTGGTAATAGGGGATAGAACATTTAAATTAAACGGCACATTTAAATACGAATACGATTTGGCGGAGGAGTGGCAAAAATTTACCGGCTTGCCTTTTGTGTTTGCGGCATGGGTTAGTACCGAAGCACTTGATGAAACATTTGTGCAAAATTTTAATGCAGTGTTAAAATACGGCGTTTCACATTTAACTGAGGCCATCAATGATGAT
Organism: Bacteroidota bacterium; assembly: GCA_037127575.1. Taxonomy (GTDB): domain Bacteria; phylum Bacteroidota; class Bacteroidia; order B-17B0; family Aurantibacillaceae; genus Aurantibacillus. The sequence goes on from JBAXXZ010000544.1 coordinate 1,223, forward strand.
TTAAATCCGAAGCTACTCAACAAAGTGCAAACCACCATCTATTTGGCTGAGCGCATTTCATATCCTTTGGATTCGGATAAAAAAAAGGCCTTAAAATTGTTTATTGAATATATAAAGCAATTAGCGCATTAAGTCAAAATGCACCATTTTTATATCTAAGTTACGACAACTTTAGAAAGTTAATTTAAAGTTCGAAGCCCACTTTTTTCTTTAATGATTTCATTAAACACCTCTAACTTTCAGGCGCGTCCTGCCTTCTAGCTTTGTATCCTAAATTTAAACAAAGCTATGAAAAACACAATTACAAAATTAATGCTTGCCATGGGTGTGAGCGGCAGTTTATTTGCACAAACCTTGGTAACGGGACCAAGCACCACTGTGGCACCTTATGTATTGCCATTAACATCGGGTTATACCATTACCTCTATTAAAACGGCTCCTGAACTTATTGGTTCTTATACCATGAGTGGCATACCTGATGGATTAGGCGCTTATGATAACAATGACGGCACCTTTACTTTATTAATGAACCATGAAATTGCATTGCCGGGTGGCGTAAATAGAGCACATGGATCGAACGGTGCCTTTGTTTCGAAATGGGTGATTAATAAAAACACTTTGGCAGTTAGCAGTGTATCGGATTTAATTCAAAATGTAAAATTATGGACAGGTACAACCTACACC